>DATFEU010000262.1:0-2066 GCA_035250725.1 Actinomycetota bacterium | reverse complement strand
CGCGAGACCCATCATCGAGATGAGGTTGGGGGCGAAGAACGTGAACCTCCAGAGCTGTCCGATGACCGCCACGATCCCCAGGGTCACGGAGATCGCGAAGATGGCCATGATGATCGGCGTGACCCCCGCGACGAGCGCCCCGAACACGGCGATCAGAACGATGATCGCGGCGACGATTCCGATCGACTCTCCGAAGCGCAGGTCCTCTTCGGAGATCTTCTTGAAGTCCTCGGTCGATGTGGCGTTGCCCAGGACGAAGGCCTCGACACCGGCCGAGTTCGCCTCCTCGCGGATCGTCTCGAGCTCGTCGACGTGCTCAGCGGCGTCGTCGATGTCCCCCGCCATCACGACCGTGAACAGGATCGCGCGCCCATCCTCGGATGGGATCGGTCCCAGGGGCGCGGTCTGCGGGTCCTCGGCGACCTCGGCGGGCAGCGGGAAGGCCGGCGGGGCGTAGGTCACGACGTCCGCACCCAGCGCGTTCAACTCCTGGAGGACCGTGTTGACGTCCTCGACGAACGCGGGGTCTTCGACGGCGCCCGCACCGCTGCCGGCGATCACCCAGTTCTCGGTGACGATGTCCTGCTCGAGACGTCGTTCCTCGAGGATCTGCTGCGCCTCCTTCGCCTCGGGCGTGTTCGTGAAGTCGATGTCGGTCGTGAGCGCCGACCCGAGCAGCGCGGAGCTCGACGCTCCGGCCAGGACGAAGATGACGAACCAGATCCCGACGGTGCGCCACGGGTGCCTGCTGCTCGCGCGTGCGATCGACTCGGGGTTGAGCCTCATCCCATTCCCCCTCGCTCTCGTTGCGGGAACTTGCCCCACGGGAACTTACGCCATACACTTACAACGTACGGAGTATAGGCGTACGATGTAAGGTGTCAACCCGGGCAACAGCGATTTCTTCCCGGGACGGCGAAGTCTCCACGACGGAGATGGACAGAGGATGAACACCCGCACACCCACGCCCGAGAAAGCCACCGCCGCCCGCCGGCGAGAGCCGCTCACGCGCGAACGCATCATCGAGGCCGCCCTGCGCGTGATGGACGCCGAGGGGCTCGATGCGGTCACGATGCGCCGGATCGGCCGGGAGCTCGGGGTCGAGGCGATGTCCCTGTACAACCACGTCGAGGACAAGGACGACATCCTCGAGGGGGTCACCGAGCGCGTGATGAACGAGTTCGAGTTCCCCGCCTCCGCCGGAGCGTGGACCGAGGACGCCCTGGCGATGGCGCGCGAGTGGCGTCGCCTCCTCGGGCTGCATCCGAGCGTGTGCCAGCTGCTCGCGGAGCGGCACAAGCCCATCGACGGCCTGGCCGCGTTCCGGGCCATGGACGCGGCGCTCGGCGTGCTGCGGCGGGCCGGCCTGTCGGACCGAGAGGCCGCGCAGGCGTTCAACGCGCTCGGCAGCTACATCCTCGGGTTCGTGATGATGGAGCAGGGACTGATGCTGGGGACGGACGAGGAGCACGCGCAGCAGCACCAGCAGATGGCCGGGGCGCTCGAGGGTGCCGGACTCCCGAACGTCCTCGCATGCTTCCCGTACTTCGCCGATTGTTCGACCGACGAGCAGTTCGACTTCGGTCTCGACCTCATGATCGGCGGCATCCGGGCTCGCGCGGGGGCCCGGGCCTCGGTCGGCTAACGCAGTCCGAGCTCGCCTCTGACGCGGCCGAAGGCCTCGAGCGCCTCCGCGAGATCCGCCTCCGTGTGATCCGCCGTGACGATCGTCCGGACGCGCGCCTGCCCGCGGGCGACCGTCGGGAACACGATCGCCGGACAGAAGACCCCCTCCTCGAACAGCCGGCGCGCGAACGCCTGCGTCACCTCCTCCTCGCCGGTGATCACCGGCGTGATGGGGGTCTCGCTCTGCCCGGTGTCGAACCCGAGCTCGTGCAGGCCGGCCTTGAACGACCGCGTGTTGGTCCACAGCCGCTCGATGCGCTCGGGCTCGTCGGCGATGATGTCGAGCGCCTCGAGACACGCCGCCGTGACGGCGGGCGGCGCGCTCGTCGAGAACAGGTACGGCCGGCCGCGGTTGCGCAGCCATTCGATCAGGTCGCCCG
>DATFEU010000231.1:0-2230 GCA_035250725.1 Actinomycetota bacterium | reverse complement strand
GGGTCGACCGGGGGGAGGAGGCTCCGGCCGCCGCCCGGGCGATCTGGGACGAGCGCGGCCCCGAGATCTCGGCAGGCAACGGGTCGGTGATGTACTGCGCGCCGCTCGGGCTCGCCTACGCCAACCGGCCGGGCGAGCTCGCCGAGCTGGCACCGGCGCTCTCGGCGCTGACCCACTTCGACGGCCGGTGCCGGACCGCGGTGCTCGCCGTGACCCTGTGCGCGGCGGCGCTCGTGCGCGGCGAGACAGCCGAGGAGGCAGCCCGCGCGGCCCTGGAGGCCGTCGCGGACCTCGAGGGCGGCGAGGAGCTCGAGTTCCTCGTCGAGGCGGTCGGCGGGTCCCGCCCGGTCGACGGCCCCGACCAGGGCTTCTGCCTGTTCACGGCCGGTGCAGCCCTCCAGGCGCTCGTCCGGGGCGGGGACTTCGAGGCCGAGACGCGACGCGTCGTGGCGCTCGGGGGAGACACCGACACGAACGCCGCGGTGGCCGGCGCGCTGCTCGGGGCCCGAGACGGCGTCGCCGGGCTCCCGGCGGCCTGGCTTCAGGTGCTCGAGGACGCCGACGGGATCCGCGCCGAGGCCGAGGCCCTCGTCCCGCTCGCCCGGACAACGGCCCCCTAGTCGCGGATCACGAGCCCCGCGCCGGAACCCTCAGTGTCCCGCGCCGGGGAGCACCGTCAGGGTCCCCTCCATCCCCGCCTCGCGGTGGCCGGGGATCGAGCAGTAGAACGCGTAGGTCCCCGGTGTCGCGTGGAACGTCCCCTCGACGCTCTCGCTCGGACCGAGGAGGATCTGCACGTCGAGCTCGTCGATCGTGAAGTCGTGATCGAACGTGTCGAGGTTCGCGAGCGCGACGCCGACCTCGCCCTCTGGGGCCTCGATCTCATCGGGGGTGAAGCCCGTGATCGCGGCGTCGATCTCGATCGGGCCCGAGCCCGACCCCTCATCGGATCCGCCAGTCACGACGGCGTCGGTCGAGCCGAACGGCAGCACGCCGGCCGTGAACGGGTCGCCGAGCTGCGGGTACTCGGTCGGTGCCGCGTCCGCGTCCTCCGACACGGCGATCACGCCGACCGATCCGAGGCCCGTGTAGGCGAAGGCGTGCGTGACGAACGGGTACATCCCCTCGTCGGGGATCCGGAGCTCGAACATCGCGCCCGACCCGGGCGCGACCTCGTACGTCTGCAGGCCGTTCAGCGCGTTGGTGGGATTCCCGTCCGGATAGACGTGATCGAACAACGCGCCGATCACGTGGAACGCGTTGTCGAGCGTGGGCCCGGCGTTCATCACCCAGAGGCGGATCAGCTCGTTCGGCCGGGCCTCGAGCGGGGCGTCGAGGTACCGGTTGAACATGCCGTCGAACACGACGTACGTCGGCTCGAGGGCGGTCATCTTCTCGACGTCCCCGACGTACAGGCCCTCGGCGTCGGGCCGGTCGGTCGCGTAGAACTCGCTCGAGACCATCACGTACTCGCGCGCCGCCTCCAGCCCCTCGGGCTCCACGATGATCGCGCCGTACATGCCGTTGGCGATGTGATGCAGGACCGGCGGGACCCCGCAGTGGTACATGAACACGCCGGGGAACCGCGCGACCCAGTCGAACGTGAGCGTCTCGCCGGGGGGAACCGGCTGGTAGTTCACGTCCCAGGGTGTCTGCGCCGCGTGGAAGTCGATCGAGTGCGACAGGTTCAGGGCGGAGTCGTTCGTCAGAGTGAACCGGATCGTGTCGCCGAGGTCCACCCGGATCACCGGCCCCGGCGCCGTCCCGTTGAACGTCCAGACCTGGTAGTCGACGCCGTCGGCCAGCGTCTGCGTCGTCTCGGTCGCGGTCAGGTCGACCTCGACGATCGAGCCCGACCCCTCGCCCTGGATCCGGTAGTCCTCGGTGGCCGCGCTCGCCGGCGCCGCCTCGTCGGACGAGGGATCGGCCCGCTCGGCGATCGGCCGGATCCAGGTGAGTCCGATGATCAGCGTGCCCACGAGGATGAAGACGCCGACCGCCAGGATCCGTTGCGACATGACTGCCTCCTACGAGATGGGTCCAGAGGAGATTCGTAGGGTCGGGCGGGGTCGGCAGCGGCCGATGGTCCCGCATCCGGGGGGCCGGATGGCCCGGGACCTCGATGGGCTGCGGCGCGTGCCGAAGGGTTTCGTCATGTCGGGGACGGGTGAAACAGCCTTCATGGAGGCCGTCCAACGGGTCGCGCGCCGGGTCGACGAGGCGCACCAGC
>DATFEU010000233.1:0-4473 GCA_035250725.1 Actinomycetota bacterium | reverse complement strand
TGGTCACTCGCGTCGCGGCCTCGGTCGAGGTCTTGCTCGTGGTGCTCTTCGCCGACTTCGGCGTCACCTTCTTGTCCGCCATCTCCTGCTCACCTCCCCCGCTGGTCCGCCCCGAAGGGCTCTTGCAGGTCGTCGGTGCTGCCGCAATCCTCGTCTCCGGGGCCGAACGCACGTGTGCCGACCGTCACCACATCCCGTGTGTCACCGGTCACGGTAACGATGTGACGGGCGTCACACTTGCTCGTCGAGCTCCGGCAAGGACAGCGGGTCGGGTCTCGGGGTACATGCGCCGCAATACAACGCGTCCTCCACCACCAACGCGTGCGTCACGTCCTGGGTCTTGAACAGCTCGAGGACGAACGGCAGCGTCTCGACGTGGTCCTCGCAGATCCCTCTGCCGCAGAAGCGGCACGAACCGACGGCCGTCCGTTTGCAGTGCCAGCAGTCCATCTCTTCTCCTTGGCCCTTCTCCTTCGGTGCAACTCAGTGTTGTGCCGTTCGGCCAACCGTGCTGTGCTCGGCCAGCGTGCCACGGCGGAACGCCGCCGCGATGACCTTGTCGAACGCCTCGCGATCGATCCGGAAGACCCGAACCGGTGTCTTCGCGAGGACCGTGGCCGTCCTCGGGACGTCCATGAGCAGGGCGACCTCGCCGAAGTGCGAACCGGGCCCGAGCGTCCCGATCAGCTGCTCGTCCCGGAACACCTCGAGCTTGCCGGAGCCGACGGCGTAGAACGCGTCCCCCTGCTCGCCCTCGCGGATGATCGCCTCATGGGGCGCGACGTTCACCCAGTGACCGTGCTCCATCAACAGCCCGATGTCCGACGACGCGAGCGACGTGAAGGGGCGCAGCGCGCGCAGCTCGGCGGCCATCTGCAGGGTCGGCTCCACGTCCTGCTTGGTGATCATCCCGGCAAGGAGCCGGTCGAACGTGCTCTCGTCGATGACGAACAGCTCCGAATCCACGACGGGACGGACGGTCGCGCTCCTCGGGGCGCCGTTCACCAGGCCGAGCTCGCCGAACACGTCGCCGGGGCCGAGCATCCGGAGGACCCGGTCCTTGCCGGTGTCGGGATCCTCCTCGACCACGTGCAGGGTTCCCGTCCGTACGACGTAGAAGGCGTCCGGTCGGTCACCCTGCCGGAAGATCGGCTTGCCGGCCGGGTACCGGCCGAGCGTGACGCGTCCGGCGAGGTCGGAGAGTAGGTCCTCGGGCAGGTCGTCGAACATGGGAGATCGATCGATCGTATGCGCCGCCTCCACCCGCCACTTCGTCTGGAGCCGGAACCGCAGCGCGTCCACGAGCGCCCTGACCTTCCGGAACGCGATCCGCGCCAGCGAGATCAGCGCACGGATGATCGGCCCGGCGAGGAACAGGATCAGCGCGGCGAGGAACAGCCGTCCGACGAGACCGGCGTCCCACAGCTCGGAGATCAGGCCGCCGAACACCGTCTCCCAGAACACGTACGCGGTGAACACCGAGAAGATCGTGAACGCCACGCCGATGAACCCGTACAGGGCGAGCCCCACCTCCTGCTTCGTGATCCGCTCCCGGTCCTTGAGCTTGCGCCACAGGTCGTGGCGGATGAACTGGAGGGATCGCGGGCGCAGGTCGGGCACCTGGATCACGTCCGCGAGGATCCAGTAGCCGTCGAGCTCAAGCAGCGGGATCATGTTGAGGAACACGATGAAGTAGTTGAGCAGGGCCCACGTGTACAACAGCTGCGCGAACGGCATGTCGGGGAACAGCCACAGCGTGATCGCCGCGATCCCCGAGACCACGAGCTCGGCGAACGGGCCTGCGAACGACTGCACGATCCGTTGACCGCGGTCGAGCATGAGCCCGTCGGAGGATTCGACGAAGAACGCCGGCGAGCCGAAGTAGATCATGAAGCCCGCGCTCTTCACCTTCCGGCCGTAGTGGACGAGCACCACGGCGTGGCCGAGCTCGTGGATGAACGTCAGGACGTAGTCCATGACCAGCAGCAGGATCGTCTGGATCGCCAGGTGCGACCCGCCGAGCTGGAAGTCACCGGACTGCTGGATGGCGATGAACGCGATGAATCCAAGGAATGCGATCACTCCGGCCGGGATCGAAACCGCGGGCTTGAAGAAGTACTTGACGCCGTGTCGGTAGAACCACTCGACCAGCCTATGTGCGTCCTTCCACTCGAGCTGGAGCGTCTTGACGAACTCGCGCGCCTTCTCGCGGCCGACCGAGACCGGGTCGGCGGCGCGACGCACGATGTCGGTGGTATCGACGTACCGATCGGTGAGGAAGTTGCTCGTCCGGAGCATCTTCACCAGGTCGACCACGTCGTCGAGCTCCAGGTCGCCCGACTCACGGAACCGCTCGACGACGATCTCTTTCACGGTCCTGGTCCCGTCCATCATCTGGAGGACATCGACGTCGTCGACGGGGATCTCGTAGTGCAGCAAGTCGGTGGGGTTCGCGATCATCGCATAGTCGTTGCCCCATTTGAGGCGGAAGATCTTGATCTCGATGTCGTCGCGGAGGTGCGGACGGTACTCGCCGGGGTCGACGAGGGCCCCCAGCCGCTTCCAGACGCCGTCACCGCTCTCCGTGCGACCCCCGTCGAGCCGAACGGCCACCTGCTCGTAGATGCCGGTCATCGCTGCTCCGGGACCTTGTCGTCGTCGATGCGGCGCTGGATCGACCCATAGACCGAGACCTTCGGCGGCGGCCGCCGCCGAGACGCCGAGATGTTCCCGATCAAGCCCCCGGCGAGGAGGGCGACGATGACCGCCGCGACGACCGCCCCCCAGGTCAGACCCGTGCCCCCGGCGTCGGAGAGTTCGGCCCGCGCGGTCACGGTTTCGTCGTCATCGGTGGTCACGCTCACCTCGAAACGAACGTCCTCGGGGAGGGTCGTCACGACGCCCGTGTCGACGGAGAACGAGAGGTTGGCGGCGCCGGTCGTGACGACGACGTCGGAGCCGCTGATCCGCAGGTACACGCCCTCGGCGACCGCGCCGGTGCCCACCGCGATCGGCAGCACGCCGAGACGGAGCTGGTTGTCCTCGATGTCGAACCGGATGTGCTCCAGGTCCTCCGATCCCGAGCGCGCCTTGATCTCGATGAGGTGCAGGCCCTCCCAACCCCCCGGCATCGTGGCGTCCACGGAGATCGCCAACGTGGAGCCCTCGACGATATCCCCGGTTACCTCGCCCGAAACCGTGGGACCGGGAGCTGGGGAGCCACCTTCGGGACCCGTCTGGGCGAAGGCGAGGCCGGGCGCCATGAAGACGGCGATGACGACCAGGATCGGCACCAAGCGACGCGCGCCCCCCGGGTCCACGCCGCGCATCTTCGACCCAGCGAGCGAGTTGCGCAACGTGACGCGACGCACCCGGCCGAGGTGACGACGGTCACGGTTCGGGAGCTTCCGCCAACCGTACGGTGACGACCTGATGCTGAAGGAGGTTCGGAGATGCTGAGCGGAGACATGGCTCGCTACCAGATCGCCGACCGCGTGCGGGAGGCCGAGGCCGCGCGGATCGCGAAGTCCACGCGCCGGGCCAAGGCCGCCTCCGAGCAGAGCTTCCGGCGCCGGGTCGGCCGGGCCGCGCTCGCGGCGGCGCTCTGGCCCACCAAGCACTAGATACGTCCGGTCGAGCGTTCACGACTTCGACGCGTGCGCGTCACGAACGGGTCACGCGCCCAGACTAGGTTCTTCGCACCGAGAGGCCGCGCCCCTCTCACAGGCGGGGGTCGGGCGGACAGCTCGACCCCCGCACCCCCCCTCCGTACCCTCACTGCAGGTTGTGGATGTCGAGCGGCGGAAGGTCGTCCGCCGGCTCGAACCCCAGGATCGCGCCGTAGAACGTGAGCTCGGCCTCGAGCGACCGCTGGATGCTCTCCGCCTTGCGGAACCCGTGCTGCTCGCCCTCGAACAACAGGTAGGCGTAGGGCAGCCCCCGCGCCTCGAGCGCCTCGACGATGAGCTCGGCCTGCGAGGGCGGCACGACCTCGTCCTCGTCGCCCTGAAGGATCAGCAGGGGTCTCGTGAGCCGATCCGTGTGGCGGACGGGCGATCGCTCGGCCCACAGCTCGGACGTCTCGGGCCATGGCCCCACGAGAACGTCGTTGTACTTGTACTCGAACTTGTGCGTGAACGTCGCGAACGGCTCGAGGTCGGAGACCCCGAAGTAGCTCGTGCCGGTCGCGAAGGTGTCGCCGAAGGTGATCGCGCACAGCGTCGTCCACCCGCCGGCGCTGCCGCCGTGGATCAGCAACCGGTCGGGATCGGCGAGCCCCTGGTCGACCAGGTAGCGGGCCGCCGCCTCCGCGTCCTCGACGTCGACGACCCCCCACTGGCCGTAGAGCGACTCCCGGAAGGCACGCCCGTAGCCCGTGCTGCCGCCGTAGTTCACGTCGACGTAGGCGAACCCACGGCTCGTGAAGAACTGCTTCGCGAGATCGAACTCGGGCGTGACCTCCGAGGTCGGACC
>DATFEU010000225.1:0-3303 GCA_035250725.1 Actinomycetota bacterium | reverse complement strand
CTCGTAGTACTCGTACGCCGACATCGCCTTGCCGGTCGAGCTTCGCCACTCGCGCTCGCTCTCCGGCAGCTTGCCGAGGACCTTCGCCATCGCCCGGACGTGCTCGGCGACCGAGCCGCAGCATGAGCCGAGGTACCGGACGCCCGCATCCCGGGCCGCGCCGGCGAACCGTGCAAGGTCGCCCCTCGGCAGCGTCATCGCCGAGAGCGCGTACGGGAAGTTCGGCCAGGACGTGAAGTCCGGCTCCTCCGCGGTGGTCGCGTACGCCACGGGCTGGGCCGCGACGGGGAGGGAACCCCCGACCGCTCCCACCATCTCGACGGCGATCGGCAGCTGCTGCGCCGGACCGTTCAGGCAGTTCACGCCGACGACGTCCGCACCCGCCTCGGCGAGGCGCTTCGCACAGTCCCCCGGCCCGTCGCCCTCGTAGGACGCCGCGGGAAGCTTCTCGAACGACATCGTGACCATGACCGGGAGGCCGGTCCGCTTCGCGCGCTCGACGAACAGCAGCGCCTCGCCGAGGTAGGAGAACGTCTCGCCGATCCAGAAGTCCGGCGGCCCGGCATCGACCTGGTCCTGCAGCTGCCGGTCGAGCAGCGCGCGGACGTGGTCGGCGCTGTCCGGATCCGCGGGGTCGTAGGCCCACGTGAGGGACAGGTTCCCCGCGACGAGCGCGTCGCCCTCGGTGGCGACCTCGCGCGCGATCCGCACGGCGGTGCGGTTGATCTCGTCCACCTTGCCCGCGAGGCCGACGGTCGCGAGCTTGTCGTCGCTCGCGTAGAAGGTCATCGTCTGGAGCACCTCGGCTCCGGCGCGAAGGAACTCGCGATGCAGCTGGGCCAGCGCGTCGGGGTGCTCGATCACGACCTCGGGCGTGAACGGCCCTGCCTGCACGTAGCCGCGCTTCTCGAGCTCGAGCAGGTAGCCACCGTCGCCCAGGACCGGACCCTCGGCCAGACGCTCCAGGATGTCCTTCGGCATTCGAGACCTCCGCGAGACGAGGCCCCGAGTCTAGGCGCGGCGGCGGGCGCCCGGGAGCCCGCCGCGAGGACCGCGGGTCATTCGCCGGCTCGAGACCGCCGACGTACGGTGAGGCGGTGAACCGCGACGACGCGTTGGCACGGGTGCGAGGGGCGCGCGTGGGCCGCCTCGCGACCGTCGCCCCCCAGGGCAAGCCACACGTCGTGCCCTTCGTCTTCGCGCTGATCGAACGGCGTTCCGAGGTCCGGGTCTACTGGGTCGTCGATCGGAAACCGAAGCGCACGACGGACCTCAGGCGGCTCCGCAACCTCGAACGGAACGCAGCGGTCGAGTTCGTCGTCGACGCCTACGACGAGGACTGGTCCACGCTCTGGTGGGTCAGGTGCTCCGGCTCGGCACGCGTGGTCACGGACGATGCCGAGCGCCGTGACGCGCTCGACGCGTTGCGCGCGAAGTACGAGCAGTACGTGCTCGAGCCGCCGGACGGGCCGGTGGTCGCGATCGACGTCGAGACCGTCACGGGGTGGGCCGCGGACGAAGCGCCGTCACCAGGTGACGGCGCCCCTGGACGCTGAGCCCACGAGGCGCGCGTACTTCGCGAGCGCGCCGGCCGTGTAGCGGGGCTCGGGAGCGGTCCACGCGGCGCGGCGACGCTCGATCTCGGCGGGTTCGATCGCGAGCTCGATCGAGCGGTTCGCCGCGTCGATCACGATCTCGTCGCCTTCGCGGACGAGCGCGATCGGCCCACCCACGAACGCCTCGGGCGCGACGTGGCCCACGCTGTACCCCTTCGTCGCGCCGCTGAACCGGCCGTCGGTGATGAGGGCCACGTCCTTGCCGAGCCCGGCGCCGGCGACGGCCGCCGTGACGGCCAACATCTCGGGCATCCCCGGGGACCCCTTCGGACCCTCGTACCGGATCACGATCACGTCGCCGGCGACGATCGAGCCTGCGGTGAGCGCGTCGAACGCCTCCTGCTCCGAGTCGAAGGGGCGGGCCCGCCCACGGAACACGAGCGAGGCGGCGCCCGCGACCTTCATCACCGAACCCTCCGGCGCGAGCGAGCCGGAGAGGATCGCGATCCCGCCCTCGTCGTGGATCGGTTCGGCGAAGGGACGCACGACCGTCCCGTCCGGGGCGCCCGTCGCGATCTCGGCCAGGTTCTCCGCGATCGTCTTGCCCGTCACGGTGATCGCGTCCCCGTCGAGGAGACCCGCGTCGAGCAGTTCCTTCATCACCACCTGCACCCCGCCCGCCCGGTCGAGGTCGGTCATCACGAACCGCCCGGCCGGCCGAACGTCCACGAGGTGCGGCACCCGGCGGCTCATCCGGTCGAAGTCGTCGAGCTCGAGCTCCACCCCGGCCTCGTGCGCGATCGCGAGGAGGTGCAGGACCGCGTTCGTCGATCCCGCGACCGCCATCACGACGGCGATCGCGTTCTCGAACGCCCGGCGGGTCATCACCTGGCGCGGCCGCAGCCCGGTCTCGAGGAGGGCGGTCACCGCCTCGCCCGAACGCCGGGCGAACTCCTCGCGGCGGTCGTCGACGGCCGGCGGCGAGGCGGCACCCGGGAGCGACATCCCGAGCGCCTCGGCGGCCGCCGCCATCGTGTTCGCCGTGTACATGCCCGCGCAGGAGCCGGCGGTCGGGCACGCGGCCCGCTCGATCCCCAAGAGCTCGTCGTCGCTCAGCGAACCGCGGGCGTGGGCGCCCACGGCCTCGAACACGTCCTGGATCGTGATGTCGCGGCCGTCGTAGGTGCCCGGCAGGATCGTCCCGCCGTACAGGAAGACCGACGGCAGGTCGAGCCGCGCCATCGCCATGAGCATCCCCGGCTCTGACTTGTCGCAGCCCGCGATGCCGACGAGCGCGTCCATGCGCTCGGCATGCATCACGAGCTCGACCGAGTCGGCGATCGCATCCCGCGAGATCAGCGACGCCTTCATCCCCTCGTGACCCATCGCGATGCCGTCGGAGACCGCGATCGTCGTGAACTCGAGGGGGACGGCGCCGCCGCTTCGGACGCCCTCCTTCGCGAGCGCGGCGAGCTTGCCGAGATGGTAGTTGCACGGGGTCACCTCGTTCCAGCTCGAGGCCACGCCCACCTGCGGCTTGTCGAAGTCCTCCTCGGACAATCCGACCGCCCGGAGCATGGCGCGCGCCGGCGCCCGCTCGGGACCCTCGGTCACCTGCCACGAACGCGGCCGCTTCTGGTCGGAGCCCACCGTTCGCCTCCCGGATCGCATGCAAGGATGGAGCCTCGAACGATACCCGTCCGACGCGCCGAGGAGAGCGGATGACCGACGCTCCACGTCCCGCCGA
>DATFEU010000223.1:0-2510 GCA_035250725.1 Actinomycetota bacterium | reverse complement strand
GAGACCGGCGGCGCGGCCGCGCCGGCGCCGTTCGGCGCGGCGTGCGCGGAGATGCCCGCCGAGGGCGCCGGCAGCTTCGAGGGGATGATGACGCAGCCGGTGGTGACCGCGGCGGGAGAGAACCCGCTGCTGACGTCGCTCGTCGAGGACCTCGAGCTCGCGGGCCTCACCGACACGCTGAACTCGGCCGAGGACCTCACCGTGTTCGCGCCGACGAACGACGCCTTCGCGGCGGCCGGCGCGGCCGACCCCGAGGGGATGGAGGCGATGATGGCCGACCCGACGGGCGAGTTCGCCGGCCTCCTCTCCTACCACGTCGTCGAGGGTCAGATCGCGCCCGACGAGCTCCCGGGCGAGCACGAGACGCTGCAGGGCGCCACGCTCACCGTGGAGGGAAGCGGCGACTCGTTCACGGTGAACGGGAGCGCGTCGGTCGTGTGCGGCGACATCCACACGGACAACGCGACCGTCTACGTCATCGACGAGGTGCTGCACCCACCGGCGTAGCCCCGCCTAGCGGCCCCCGAGCGTCACCTCGGCGATCAGGATCGGTGGCGTCCCGACGGTCGAGAACCATCGCGTCGTGTCGCCGACGGCCTGGATCCCGCGGAGCATCTCCGGGATCGTGCTCGCGACCGTCATCTCGCGGACGGGTCCACCGAGCGCGCCGCCCGCGATGCGCAGGCCGGTGGCGCCCACCGAGAACTCGCCGCTGATCGGGTTCGCGCCCGAGTGGACGCCGGTGACGTCCTGGATCAGCACGCCGCCCTCCGCCCGCCGGAGCAGGTCGTCGAGCGACGACGCACCGGGCTCGACGAACAGGTTCGTGGTTCCGACCCCGGGCGTCGAGCGATAGCCGCGCGTGGCGTTGCCGGTCGAGCTCGTGTCCCCGCGGAGCGCGGTGTAGGTGTTGTGCAGGAAGCCGTTCAGCACGCCGCTCGAGATCAGCTCCGTCCGCCTCGTCGGCACACCCTCTCCGTCGAACGGCGCGGCGGCCGGCCCGGCGAGGAGCCGCCCGTCGTCCACGAGCGTGAGCGCGCCGGACGCCACCTGTTCGCCGACGAGCGACGCGAACAGCGACCGCTGCTTCTGAACGGCCTCGGCCGAAAGACCCCCGGACAACACGCCGAGGAACGCCGACGCCGCGACCGGGTCGAGCACGGCCGGCACGCGCGCGGTCTCGGGTTTCGTGGCGCCGAGGAGGCGAGCCGCACGCTCCACGGCCTCCCGTGCGACGCCGTCGGGATCGAGGTCGTCGAGCCGATGACCCACGCGGAACGAGAACCCCGTCTGCGTGTCGCCGTCCTGTTGGGCGAGCGTGACCGCGGCGCACCAGCACCCCGTCCCGCGGTCCTCCGCGACGACGCCGGTCGTCGAGGCGATCGCCACCCGCCCGACGATGTCGCCGTAGCGAACGGACTCCGTCTTCGTGACCCGGGGATCGCTCGTGGTGGCGAGCCGCTCCATCCCCAGCGCGATCGGGACCTTCTCCTCCGTCGTCATCGCCGCGAGTGACTCGGAGAACAACCCATCCACGGGTTCGAACGGCCGTGCGTCCGGCAGCGCGTTGAAGGGATCCTCGGACGCGAGCGACGCGTTCTCCCGGGCGCGCGCGACGGCCTCCCGCACCTCGTCGAGCGAGGGATCGGCCGCGTACGCGAAGCCGAGGCGGCCGCCCGAGATCACGCGGATCCCGACGCCGCGGGACTCGGCGAACGTCAGGCCTTCGACCTCGCCACGGAGGGCCTCGACCTCCGTCGTGGTCCGCTCCTCGGCGAACGCCTCCACCTGCTCGTCGCCGGCCGTCGCCTCGACCGCGGTGCGGCAGAGGTCGCCGAGGTCAGGCACCGGTGCCGCCGATCGTGATGCTCGAGATCCGGATCGTCGGCGACCCGCTGCCGACGGGGACGCCCTGCCCGTCCTTGCCGCAAACTCCGGGCCAGATGTCGAAATCGTCGGCGAGCGCGTCGACGTTCGACATCACCGGGATCGCGCGGCCGATCAGGTTCGCGCCCCGCACGGGTGCCCGCGTCTCCCCCTGCTCGATCAGGTACGCCTCCGAACAGCCGAAGACGAAATCGCCGGTCGCGGGGTTCGTCTGTCCGCCGGCGAGCGCGGTCACGTAGATGCCGCGTTCGGTCCCGAACAGGATCTCCTCGGCCGTGGACGTGCCGTTCGTGATGTAGGTGTTCGACATCCGCGGGATCGGCGGGTGCGCGTAGGACTGCCGGCGGCCGTTGCCGCTCGACGGTGCGCCCTCCTTCTCGGCCCGGATCCGGTCGAACAGCCAGCCGCGCAACACGCCGTCCTCGAACAGCACCGTCCGCTCCGCCGGGGCGCCCTCGTCGTCGAACGCGTACGAGCCCCACGCGTTCGGGACCGTGGCGTCGTCGACGCCGTTCAGGATCTCGGACGCGAGCCGTTCGCCGACGCGGCCGCGGTACACGCTCGCCTCCTTGTCGACGATGTCCGCCTCGAGCGGATGCCCCACGGCCTCGTGGAACAACACG
>DATFEU010000208.1:0-7640 GCA_035250725.1 Actinomycetota bacterium | reverse complement strand
GCCGATGACCTTGGGGATGGCCATCCGGGGACCTTACAGGTACTGACCCGCGCTGACCCGCTCGACCTGCCGGCCCTCGGCGTCCCCGTCCCCGAGCAGCGTGCGGACGTAGACGATCCGCTCGCCCTTCTTGCCCGAGATGCGGGCCCAATCGTCGGGGTTCGTGGTGTTGGGCAGGTCCTCGTTCTCCTTGAACTCGTCCCGGATCGCGTGAGAGAGGTCTTCCCCCTTGATCCCCTTCTCGCCGGTGGACAGGAAGCGCTTGATCGCCTCCTTCTTGGCGCGGCGCACGATGTTCTCGATCATGGCCCCCGAGTTGAAGTCCTTGAAGTACAGGACCTCCTTGTCACCGCTCGCGTACGTGACCTCGAGGAACCGGTTGTCGTCCGCCTCGGAGTACATGCGGTCGACCGTCGACTGGATCATGCGCCCGATCGCCGACTTGACGTCTCCGTTGGTCCGGCCGACGTCCTCGGGGTGGATCGGGACGGAGGGGTTCAGGTACTTCGTCATGATGTCCGAGGCCTGGCCGGCGTCCGGCCGCTCGATCTTGATCTTCACGTCGAGTCGCCCGGGGCGAAGGATCGCCGGGTCGATCAGATCCTCGCGGTTGGACGCGCCGATCACGATCACGTTCTTGAGCGTCTCGACGCCGTCGAGCTCCGAGAGCAGCTGTGGCACGATCGTCGACTCGACGTCGCTCGAGATGCCGCTCCCGCGCGTCCGGAAGATCGAGTCCATCTCGTCGAAGAACACGATGACCGGCAGGCCCTCCTCGCTCCGCTCCTTGGCGCGTTGGAAGATCTGACGGATCTGACGCTCGGTCTCGCCGACGTACTTGTTGAGGAGCTCGGGCCCCTTGATGTTGAGGAAGTACGAGTGCGCGTCCTGTCGGCCGGTCCGCTCCCTCACCTTGTCGGCGAGCGACTTCGCGACGGCCTTGGCGATCAGCGTCTTGCCGCATCCCGGGGGGCCGTACAGGAGCACGCCCTTCGGCGCCTCGAGCTGGTGCTCCTGGAACAGCTCCGCGTACAGGAACGGGAGCTCGACGGCGTCACGGATCGCCTCGATCTGGCCCTCGAGCCCTCCGATGTCCTCGTAGGACACGTCCGGGATCTCCTCGAGGACGAGCTCCTCGACCTCTTCCTTGGGCAGCTTCTCGAGCGCCACGCTGGAACGTGGGTCGATGAGCAGCGGGTCCCCGGCGCGGATCGATTCGGTGAGCAGGCCTGCGGAGAGCGTGGCAACGATCTCCTCGTCGCCGCGGCCGACCACCACCACCCGGTCCTGGCCGAGCCGATCCTTCACCTTCATCACCTCGCCGGCGCGGTCGGGCTCGAGCACCTCGACGATGTTCAGCGCCTCGTTGAGGATCACCTCCACGCCCTTGCGCAGGCGCGTCGGATCGAGGTCCGGCGAGGCGTTCACGCGCATCTTGCGGCCGGCAGTGAAGACGTCGGCCGACCCATCCTCGTTGGTGGCTAGGTACACGCCGAACGACGCGGGCGGCTGGCTCAGCTTCTCGACCTCGTCGCGGAGACCCTCGATGCGCTCCTTCTCGGACTGGAGCGTCCCGGCGAGCTTCTCGTTCTGGGACAGCGCCCGCGAGAGATCGGAGCGGGCCTCCAGGAGCTTGTCCTCGAGCAGCTTGACCTGGCGGGGAGCGTTGGTGAGTCGGCGCCGCAGGAGGGTGATCTCGTCCTCGAGGAAGCGAACCTGCGTCGCAAGCTCGTGGATCTGCTTCTCGTAGGTCTCCTGCTGTTCCCGTGCGTCCGGCTCGGACATCTCCTCGACCTCCAGCGTTGCGGAAGCATACCCCCCGCTTCCCGCCGACCGGGGAGGCCGGGACCTTCCGGCCTATTGGATACGGTTTCGGCAGGCCTGCGGTTCGGCCTAAGGCCAACCTTACGGCTCGGCGGTGACGCGCCGGGCCACCGTGAGGAACCCGGTATGGGCCACCATGCGGTGATCCGGTCGCATGCTCCGCTCGGTCACGTGCCACGACCTCCGGAGCACCTCGAACGTCTCCAGGTGATCGAACCCCGCCGGCGGGAGCGCGAGGACCAGCTGCTGGACCTGCACGGTCGTCGGCAGGTACGTGCCGACGACCCCGCCCGGCGGCATCACGGCGCCGAGCGCCTCGAGCGCCGTCCACGGCTCGGGCAGGTCGAGGACGGCGCGGTCGAACGTCTCCGTGCCCTCCGCCACCGCCCGCACGTCGCCCGAGCGCAGCTCGAGCCAGTCCGGCAGCTTCCCGAAGAACGACTCGATGTTGCTCGCCGCCTTCGCCTGGAACTCGTCACGCAGGTCGTAGGACACGACGCGACCCTCGGGCCCCGTCGCACGACAGAGCGCGAGGGTCAGCGACCCCGACCCGGTGCCCGCCTCCAGGACCCGTGACCCCGGGTGCACGTCGACCTCCACGAGGATCGCGCCGACGTCCTTCGGATAGATGACCTGTGCGCCCCGCGGCATCTTCAGGACGAAGTCCGCCATCCTCGGACGGAACGCGCGGAAGCTCATCCCGGTTGCCGAGTGCACGACGACGCCTTCCTCCGAACCGATCACGAGGTCGTGCGGCATGCCGCCGCCGTGCGAGTGCCACGTCTCCCCCGACCGAAGCGTCATCAGGTATCGACGGCCCCGCTGGTCCACGAGCAGGATCCGCTCCCCCGGCTCGAACGGTCCGCTCATCTGGCCGCCGTCCCGTAGATCTCGATCGGAAGGACCTCCTCGGACAGGTTCGTGACCACGTCGTCGCGCGCAAGCGACCCGACGGGCCGCTCCGATCGCCCGTCCCGACCCGCACGCGGCTCGTCGAGCCGTTCACCCACGACCTGGGCCCGCGCGCGGCAGAACGCGCAGAACCGGCCGGTCGTGGGCTGCCCGCACCGCTCGCAGGACGCGAGCTCGACCGCGTTCTGCTCGGCGAACAGCGGTGCGGCGCGCTCGAGATAGCCGAGCAGGAACTGCGCCTTGGTCCCCGGTGAGCCGGACTCGAGGCGGTTCATCGCCTCCTTGTAGCGGAGCTGGGTGTTGCCCGCGACGAGCGGGCACTCCTCCACCACGTAGTCGATCCCGCGAAGGAACGCGTAGGCGGCGGTCTCGAGCTCGGAGAGCCGGTACAGCGGCTTCACCTTGCGCACGAACCCCTCCTCGGCCTCGAGGACCGGGAACTGGCGGGCGATGTAGTCGGTCTGCCACCGGAGCGTGTTGCCGAGGAGCGTGGCCGCCTCGTCGTCGAGGTTGTGCCCCGTCGCGACCACGTCGTACCCGCCCTGTTGTGCCGCGCGGTTGAAGACGTAGCGCTTGGAGAGCCCGCAGACGGCGCACGTCGAACGGGACCCCTTCCGGCCGGCCGTGGGGATGTCGAACCCGTGATCACGCGCGAGGTCGATCTCGACCAGCCCCGCCTCGCGCTCCCGGGCGAACGACCGGACGACCTCCGCCGACCGGGAGGAGTACTCGCCGATCCCGAGCCCCAGGTACAGGCCGTCGGCGCGGTACCCGAGACCGAGGAGCACGTCCCAGAGCGCCAGCGAGTCCTTGCCGCCCGAGACCGCCACCAGGACACGGTCGGAACGCCTGAGCATGTCGTAGGCCTCGATCGCGCGCTTCACCTGCTCGCGGACGTGTCTGAGGAAGCAGTCGCGACAGAACGCCGCGTTGTGCCGGCGCAGTTCGACCACCGCGGGCGCCTTGCAGCGGCGGCACTTCATCCGGGTCACCCCGGCGCCTCCGCTGATGACCGGCCGGACCTCGATCACGTCCGCGTCGCGGACGCGATCCTCGCGCAGGAGCAGCTCGCGCTCCCGGATCACGAGCACGGTGTCCGGGTCGATGCCGAGCTCACCGAGCACGTCGCGCATCCGTCGGTCCCCGGCGAGCTCGACCTCCCGATCGGGGTTGCGGAGCCTCACCTTCACGCAGGTCAGGCTAGCGCACGGACCGCTCTCGGCCCAGGGCGGGTCTCCGGCGCGTCAGCCGATCGCGACGGGATTCTCGCCGAGGACGACCGTCAGCGTGGCCCGTTCCCCGTCCGGGCGAACGACCTCGAACTCCACGCCCTCTCCGGGCTCGTGCGAGCGGATGGCCTCCCCGAGCTCGACCGAGGTCGAGACCTCGTCGCCGCCGAACGAGACGATCACGTCCCCCACCTCGACCCCGGCGGCCTCGGCCGGCCCGTTCGGAACGACCTCGACCACCCCGGCGCCCGATCCCGCCGCGGAGTTGAACTGGAACTGGAACTCCGGATCGCTCGCGTCGGTCGAGCTGACACCCATGAACGCAACGGGCTCACCCGGGTTGTCCGCGGCGTGGAAGATCGTCGGCTTGACCGAGTTGATCTGGATCGCGAACCCGATGTTCTCTGCCCCGGTGGAACCGGCGGAATTGATGCCCACCACGTTGCCCGCAAGATCCACGAGGGGCCCGCCCGAATTGCCGGGGTTGATCGCGGCGTCGGTCTGGATCACGTCCGCGTAGACACGTTGCTGCTGCTCGCACTCGGCGCAGCCCGGATCCGGGACCGTGATCTCGCGGGTGAGCGAGGAGACGATCCCGGACGTCACCGACGGGCCACCCTCGAGGCCGAGCGCGTAGCCGATCGCCACCACCTGTTGTCCGAGACCCAGGGCATCCGAATCGCCCAGCGGGACGGTCGGGAGGGCTTCGGCATCCACGTCCAGGACGGCCAGATCGGCCTGGATGTCGCCGCCGATCACCCGCGCGTCGAACGCCTGGGGATCCTCCTCCGAGGTCAGCACCTGGACCGACGACGCTCCCTCGACGACGTGATAGTTGGTAACGATCACCCCGTCCTCGCGGATGATGAACCCGGTCCCCTCGCCTCCGTCGGCCACCACGTTGACGACAGCGGGAAGGACTCGACGGACGACCCGCTCCACGGGGAAGTTCGTCTCGACGATCGACGGTTCCTCGGGAGAGGGCAACGCCCGCGGCTCAGCCTGGTTCGTCTCCGTGGATCCAGCGGTGCACGCGAAGAGCGCCAGCGCGCCAAGCATGCCGAGGGCGATCAGGGCGCGGTTCATGCTCATGGCTCCAGTCTGTCGGGTTCAGACGCCATTCGACACCACGGCGATGGGTGTTCACCCGGTTCGAAGGATCCTGCGGAGACTCAGGGGCGCGGGTGCAGGCCCGCCCCCTCGACGACCTGCGGGATCGCTTCCTCGTGGTTGATCGTCATGAGGTGGATGCCACGCACGCCGGGGATCTCCCGGACCTGCTCGACGACCTCCAGCGCGATCCGGATGCCCTCGGCCTTCTGGCCCTCCGGCGCCTGCGCCTCCATCCGCTCGATCACCCGGTCCGGCACATCCACGCCGGGCACCTGGTCGCGGAGGTATCGGACCCCGCGCGCGGAGCTGGCGACGAACACCCCCGCGAGGATCCAGACCTGGTCCAGCAGGCCGAGCTCGCCGCACCGGGCCATGAACAGCCGCATCTTGTCGAGGTTGAAGCAGATCTGCGTCTGGATGAACTCCGCCCCCGCCTCGACCTTCATCCCGACACGCATCGGCCGGAACCCGAGCGGCGGCGCGAATGGGTTCTCGACGGCGCCGATCAGATAGCTCGGCGCCGCGGTGAGCGCACGGCCCGAGAGATAGACGCCGTCGTCGCGCATGATCCGCGCGATCCGCAGCAGGTGAACCGAGTCGATGTCGTAGATCGGCTTCGCCTCGGGATGGTCACCGACCGAGACGTCGTCGCCGGTCATGCAGACGATGTTCCGGACGCCGAGCGCGGCCGCGCCGAGCAGGTCCGCCTGCAGCGCCAGCCGATTCCGGTCCCGGCAGACGAACTGCATGATCGGCTCGACCCCGACGTCGGCCAGCAGGTGCGCCGCCGCGAGCGGCGAGATGTGCGCGTGCGCGGCGCTGTTGTCGGTGCAGTTCACCGCGTCGACGCTGCCGCGCAACAGCTCGGCGAGCCCGGTGATCGAATCCGGATCCGCCGAATCGCTCGTCTGGAGCTCGGCCGTGACCACGAACTCGCCCGCGAGGAGCAGCTCGTGCAGCCGGCTCCGCGGCTCGGTCACGCCGTCCGCTCCGCACCCTCCGCGCGCGCTCCGCCTTCCGCGGCGGCCCAGCCCGCCGGCACATGACGATCGCGACCGGTGAGCAGGTTCTCCCACGACCCGGTTTCCTGCAGCCGCCAGTCCGTCGGCCGCTCGACGTGGGACATGTGCGAGCGCCACAGTGGGAGGCGGCGCGAGCCCTCCCACGCGCTCACCCAGACGCACTTCATCTCGGGGACGACCTCGCAGCTCCCGTCCTGCAGCGTGCCGCCGCACGGTCCGTTCCGCAGGTTCTTCGGGCACCGCATCGGACACGTCAGCCCGGTGGAATGCAGGATGCACTGCCCGCACATCCGGCAGTCCCAGAACGCCTCCTTCGTGGGGCGTTCGATCAGCAGCAGGGCCTTGCGGAACCCGCGCGGCTGCGGCGCCGTCTGCGGCGGCCGGCGGTCGAGCCGTGCCCGTGGCACCCGGTCACTCCCCTCGGAGCGAGGCCGCCGGGACCTCCTTCTTCGGGTCGATGAACGGGATCGCCGCCGTGCGGACACGAAGCGGTCCCTGTTCGGACTCGACCTCGATCTCGGTCCCCGGCGCCGCGAGATCGATCGGCACCCAGGCGTACCCGATGTTCCGCTCGAGCCGCGGCGACCAGATCGCGTCGGTCACCTTGCCGACCTCGGCGCCGTCGCGCACCACGGGCCAGAACCACGAGAGCTCGGCGGCCAGCTCGTCGCCCGGCCACTCGATCCCGACGAGCTTGCGGTCCACGCCCTTGGCCTTCAGCGCCTCGAGCGCCTGTTTGCCGATGTAGTCCTGTGGCTGCTCCTGGACCAGGTGCTCGAGACCGGTGATGTGCAGCGGCGTGTCCTCGTGAGTCATGTCCGAGTTGTAGTTCATGATGCCGGCCTCGATCCGCCGCGCCTCGACCGGCGCCACCGGCCGGATCGCGAACTCCTCGCCCGCCTCGAAGATCGCGTTCCACAGGTCGTCGCCGCGGGTGGGATCGAGCAGGTTGACCTCGAACCCCTGCACCGCGGTCCAACCGGTGCGACTGATCAAGACCGGGATGTCCTTGATGTCGAACCATTCGCACCAGTAGTACTTGAGCTCGTAGATCGCCGCCCCGACGAGCTTCTCGAGCGTCCTGGCCGCCTTCGCACCCTGGACCTGCATCGGGTACGCGTGCGGATACGAGATCTCCACGTCCAGGGGCGACTGGGACGCGACGCCGAGCGCGTACAGACCGACGTCTGAGTCCGCGAGCTGCATCCACCAGCGGTTCTCACCGACGTGCAGGAGCACGGGGTCGTTCAAGATCCCGCCGTCCGGCGCCGTGACGATCATGTACTTGCCCTGCTTGACGGCGCACGTCGTGAGATCGCGACAGGTCAGCTGGTCGACGAACCGGTCCGCGTCGGGGCCCGAGATCTCGACCGTGCGCTCCACCGCGACGTCCCAGACGGTGACGTCGTTCAGCAGCGCCCAGTACTCGGTCACCGGGTCGTCGAAGTACGCCGGGAGCAGCATGTGGTTGTACACGTCGTACGCGGTGCACCCGGCACGGCGGGTCGCCTCGAACAAGGGCGAACGCCGGTACCAGGGG
>DATFEU010000173.1:0-5063 GCA_035250725.1 Actinomycetota bacterium | reverse complement strand
GTGTCGGTACCCTCCGGCGGGCGTGGGCGTGTTCGAACGCGACGTCGTCATCATCGGGGGAGGCCACAACGGCCTCGCGTGCGCAGCGTACCTTGCGAAGGCGGGCCTGGATGTCCTCGTCCTCGAGAAACGCGGCGTGCTCGGGGGCGCCGCGGCGACGGAGGAGCCGTGGCCCGGGTACCGCGTCTCGAGCGCCTCCTACGTCGTCTCACTGATGCCCCCGCAGGTCGTCCGCGAGCTCGATCTCAAGCGGCACGGGTACCTCGTCTCGATCGTCTCGCCCGACTACTTCGTGCCGTTCCCCGACGGCACCTCGCTCACGCTGTGGGGCGACGTCGAGCGCGACGCGAGGGGCATCGCGCGGTTGAGCGCACACGACGCCGGGGCGTACGTCGGGTTCGATCGGTACTTCGATCGCGTGGCGCGCCTCCTGAAGGACCTGCTGTTCGTCGTCCCTCCGAACCTGAACGTTCGCGACCTCCCGAAGTGGGCGGCGACCGCCGGCCGGTTCCGCAAGTGGAGCGGGCGCGACGTCCACGAGGCCGTCCGGTTGTTCACGATGAGCGCGGCTGACTTCCTCGACGAGTGGTTCGAGGACGAGCGCGTGAAGGGCGCGCTCGCGACGCAGGCGATCATCGGCGCGTGGTGCGGTCCGATGACGCCGGGCTCCGCCTACGTGTTGATGCACCACTGGATCGGCGAGATCGACGGACACCAGGGCGCGTGGGGATGGGTGCACGGCGGGATGGGTGGCCTGTCGGCGGCGCTCGCGCGTTCGGCGCAGGCGGCCGGCGCCGAGATCCGGACCGACGCCGAGGTCGACCGCGTCGCGATCAACGCGAGCGGTCGGGCGGTGGGCGTCGCGCTCGCCGACGGCACGCTGGTCCGGGCCCAGCGCATCGTCTCGGGGGCGCACCCGATCACGACCTATCTCTCGCTCGTCGGCGAGGAACGGCTTCCGGGCGACGTCGTCCGCGACGTGAAGCGCTACCGGACGCGCTCGGGCTCGGTGAAGGTGAACGTGGCGCTCTCCGAGCTCCCGACGTTCCCCACCTGGGATGGAGAGGGAGCGCCCCACCGAGGGCTCGCCGCGGTCTCCCCGTCGATCGAGTACCTCGAGCGGGCCTGGGACGACGCGAAATATGGCCGGATGAGCGAGCATCCGTACGTCGAGGTGGTGTTCCCGACCGCGCACGAACCCGAGGGGCTCGCGCCCCAGGGCAAGCACCTGATGCTCGCGTTCAGCCAGTACGGGCCGTACGAGCTCCGCGAGGGCTCGTGGGATGACGGCGGGCGGGACGAGTACGCGGGCCGGATGCTGAAGGCGCTCGGGGGGCTCGCCCCCGGCATCGGGGACGCGGTCGAGCACGTCGAGGTGCTCGCGCCGCCGGACATCGAGTCGCGGTTCGGGCTGCTCGGCGGCAACATCATGCAGGGCGAGCTCACGCCCGATCAGCTGTTCGGCTTCCGCCCGATCCCCGGTCACGGCGACTACCGGACGCCGGTGGCCGGCATGTACCTGTGCGGGGCGGGGACGCATCCCGGCGGCGGCGTGATGGGCGTTGCCGGCCGCAACGCGGCCTCGGTGGTCCTCCGCGACCACAAGCGCGGCGAGTTCGTCGGCCGGCTGAAGAACCTCGCCCGCTGATGCTCGCCGAGCTCGCGAAGGCCGTTCGCGAGGGCCGCGTCTCCGCCGTCGAGCTCGTGACGGAGGCGCTCGGTCGGATCGAGCGGCTGGACGGCGACCTCAACTCCGTCACCGCCGTCTGGCCAGAGGAGGCGCTCGCCGACGCGCGGGCGCTCGACGAGCGCGGGGCGACCGGGCCGCTCGCGGGCCTTCCCCTGCTCGTGAAGGACAACACCGACGTCGCGGGCCGCGTGACGAACTTCGGGTCGCGCACGATGGTCGACCGCCCGCCCGCCGGGCGGACCGAGGCCAGCGTCGAGCGCATGTTCGCCGCCGGCGCGATCCCGATCGGCCGGACGAACATCCCCGAGTTCGCCTTCCAGGGCTTCACGGACAACGACCTGTTCGGGCCCACGAGGAACCCCTGGGGCCTCGAGTGGTCGCCAGGCGGCTCGTCGGGAGGATCGGGGGCGGCGCTGGCGGCGGGGCTCGCGCCGATCGCGACCGGCTCCGACGGCGGCGGATCGATCCGGACACCGGCGGCGTTCTGCGGGCTCGTCGGGCTGAAGCCCACGAACGGGCTGATCGGCCGGCGCCCGATCCCGTCGTGGCTCGAGGTCTCGACGCAGGGTCCGTTCGGCACGAGCGTGGAGGACGCGAAGCTGCTGCTGCACGTGATGCTCGGGCCGGCCGAGGGCGATCCGTCGGCCGCGCCGTCGTGGACCTACCGCGGCGGCATGCCGTCGCGGGTGGTCGCGATCCCGCGAACGCGCGACCTCGGGCCGTTGCCGGCCGAGGTGGAGGCACCGTTCCGAGACGCGCTCGCCGGGATCGAGCGTGACCTCGGCCTGTCGGTCGAGGAGCTCCCGCTCGCCCAGGTGTTCCCGAGCGTGGACGAGAGCGGCCAGATCGAGGGCGACGACTGGTTCGTGACGATCGCCGTGGAGGAGCTCCACTGGCTCGGACGCTCCTGGGTCGAGGACCACCTGTCGGAGTTCAGCGCACCGTTCCGCCCGGCGATGGAGGCCGCGCTCGGCTACACGCTCGAGCAGTACCTGGAGGTGCGCCTCCGGCGCTTCCGGTACGCCGCCGACCTCGATCGGCTGCTGGGCGAGGACACGGTCCTGCTCACCCCGGTCCACGGGTTCGACGGGTGGCGTCCCGATGGGACGGTCCCGAAGCTCGGACGCCCCGCGGAAGCGGAGGGGTATAACGAGGGCGAGTTCAACCTGAGCGGGCATCCCGCCGTCAGCGTCCCGGCCGGACTCACGACGATCGGGATCCCGTTCGGTCTCCAGATCGTCGGTCCTCGCTACCGCGACGACCTCGTGCTCGAGCTCGCGGCCGCGTGGGAGCAGGCGAGGCCGTGGCCGGCCGCCGCGCCGGGCTTCGAGCCGTTCGGGGTTGGCTGAGGGGAACGACGGGCGATCGAGCATTCAAGCTGCCGCGTCTGGTACAACCGGACCGGTCTTGACCACGAAACGAACCATTTCGTTGCTTGCCGTCGCCCATCGGGTTGGTGGCGGGCGCGACCATCGTCTCCCTTGCCCGATCAAGCGCCGATCAGAGGCCTGTGGCGGACCAGCGCGGTGCTGAGGATAAGAGCCGCCTAGCGGGCATCCTCGATGCCGATCATCCGCTCGGCCCCGAGGTGCCCGAAACCACCTTGGATCAGGCGGTCGAAGGAGCACCTATTCGAGCGTTCAGACCCCAGACGACTGAGGCTTCAGACCAGAGCATCGATGGAGTCTGGGTGCGGCTCGACGAACCGGTCGAAACATTCCTTCGATACGCGAACGGTGTGACGGTCGCCCTCAGGCACCCCGACTTCAGTGACGGATTCTTGACCTTCTACAAGGGGGAGATCGATCAGGGCTACCCGGGTGAGCTGACCGACGTATCAGGCCTACCTGTGTTTGTCGTTCCAACGGGCGACGCCGTCATCGAAGCGGATCTCGTTGTTGAGGATGTCTTTGTGCAAGTAGTTGCTGACGATAAGCAACTGACAACAGAGAGCATGACCGCCTTGGTCACGTCGATCATCGACTCGGCGAAGTCCTATCCCTAAGCAGCGATCGGCTCTGTTGATCGTCAGCAAGACATGGTCTCGTGAGATTCATCGACAGCCACACGATCCGCGGGTTCGGCTCTGACCTCACCATGTCGAGCATCTGCTCGGCCTGGCGAGGACGTCTGCGCGGCAATCGCTCGACTACGTTGAGAGGTGTTCGACCATGGATCAGTCGAGTCCTTCGATCGGACCGGCGCACGACCTCGTCATCAGCCCGGGCCGATCTTGAAGCCGAGCCGGCGCGGCAGCCGCGCGACGAACCGCGTCAGCGCGCCCACATGCTTGCCCGCGACCTCACGGTCGTCCTTGCGGCGGATCGCGGTGTTGGCCAGGAACGCGCCGGGCGAACGGAACGGCTCGGGCGGGAAGCGCTTCGGCCTCTTCGTGACCACGGCGAGCCGCGTGAAGCCGTCGTCCGCGTGCGTCGCGAGCGCCGCGAGGATCTTCCCGCCGAGGTGCGTCGGCGCGACGCCGTTGCCGGTGTACCCGAGCCCGTAATGGACGTTGCCCTGCCCCATCGTCCCGAAGAACGGCGTCGTGAACCCCGAGACGTTGATCGGCCCGCCCCATGCCGCCTCGATCGGCACGCCCTCGAAGTTCGGGAACATCTCGTAGAGGTCGCGCGCGACCCGGCGCGCGTACCGCTCCTCGTAGTCGTACCGGTGGTCGATCCGACGCGCGAGGTCCGGCTGGAGCCCGCCCATGCCGAACGCGATCCGCCCGTCCTTCGTCGTGCGGAGGTAGTGGAGCGAGGAGCGCAGGTCCCGGACCGACTCCCCGCCGGTCCACCCGAGCTCCTCGAGCCGGTCGGGGGCCGGTGCGGTCACGACGATGTACGAGCCGCGCAGGGTGAGCCTCGGCTTGAACGGCTTCCACCACGTCGCCCAGGCGCCGATCCCGACCACGGCGTCGGCGGCCGTCACGGTGCCCGCCGGTGTCTCCGCGGCCACCGGGCGGCCGAACCGCAGCCGCCGGACGGGCGAGTGCTCGTGGATCCGCACGCCGCGCTCGATCAGGACGCGGCGGAGGCCGCGGACGAGCCGTGCCGGATGCAGGTTGCCCGCGTCGGCGATGATCACCCCGCCGCCGAACCTCGGCGACGCGCATCGCTTCTGCACGTCGTCGGCCGGCAGCACCTCGTACTCGCTCTCCACGCCGAGCTCGCGCGCGGTCTGGAGCATCCGGTCCCACGACCCCTCGTGCGCGGGCGTCGTCGCGACCGCTAGGTCGCCGCCGTGGCGGAACCACGCGTCGACGCCGTTGGCCTCGCACCAGCCGCCGATCTCCGCGGGGGAGCGGCCGACGGCCATCAGGAGCTCGAGAGCGTCGGCGTCGCCGTAGACGTCTCGGACGTCGCGGACCTTC
>DATFEU010000171.1:0-3679 GCA_035250725.1 Actinomycetota bacterium | reverse complement strand
CAAGTCGGAGCTCGACGAGCGGCGCGTCGGCTTCCGCGCGACGGCGCGCGCGGAGGCCGAGTCGGTCCCGTGGCTCCGCTCCGAGTTCGGGACCCGGCTGTCGGTGGGGGAGCAGCTCGGCGACGCCGACCGGGTCGAGGTCGAGCTGCGGAGCTGGTCCGCGCACACGCTGGCCGGGGAGCTCGCGGCGTTCGCCCGGTGGGTCGAGGTGGTGGAGCCGGAGGAGGTTCGCGACGAGCTCGCCCGGATCGGCGCCGAGCTCTCCGAGCGGTACGGACCTCGGCCCTCCGCAGACGCTGCCGCTCAGTTGTAGTGGCGGAGGTCCGGCCAGACATCGGTCCACGAACCCCTGGGTCGCTCGGCGACCCAGATCGGCACGCCGTCCTCCTCGTTCTCCAGACCGGCGGGATCGTGGATCGTCCCGACCCGACGGATGCCGATGAATCGCCCCTCGAGATAGCCGGCGGGGAATGAGCCCACGATGAGCACCGGCGCCCCCGCCCGCGGGCCCCAGAGCCAGTACGAGTTGTGGCCGGAACTCGCTCCGGGCAGGCCGAGGTCGTCGCCGTAGAGGTCGATGGCTCCCGCCTCCCCGTACGACGCCGTGAACACGACGGCTCCCGTGGGCAACGCCTCGTACGCCGCCGCCACCTGCCGGACGAACGCATCCCAGCCGTGCGTCTCGCCGAGTTCCGGGTTGATCTCGTTGAGCGGCGTGCGCGCGAGCGTGCCGGCCGGCAACACGGGGAGCGCGACGGGCAAGGCGACGAGTCCGCCGATGGTCACGGCCACGAGGAGCGCCGGGCGCATGAACCTCCGACCGATCCGTCCCGTCCACCGCTCCACGACGACGGATCCCGCCGCGAGCACCGGAACGTAGAGCGGCGCGAGGAAGTAGGGCTTGGATGCCAGCGCGATGAACACGAGCGCGAGCACGAGGAACGCCCACGCCACGAACCGGTACGGACGCAACCCGGGGTCGCGGAAGAACCCGACGAGTCCTGCGACCCAGATCGGGAGGACCACCGGTCCGATGAACAGGACCTGGAGCGGGCCGAACAGGAACGAGTTGGCGTCCTCGATCCCTTCTTCACGAAGGCTCCGGGCCATCTCGAAGAACGGCCAGTCGTTCGTCGCCTGCCAGATGAGGTTCGGCAGCCAGATCGCCAGCGCGATCGCGGCGCCGCCCCACAGGTATCGGCTCCGGAAGACGCGCCGGTGTTCGGTCAGCGCGAGCCCGAGCGCAAGACCCGCGACGGCGAACAGGGCGGTCCACTTGTTCAGCAGGCCCATGCCGGTCACGACGCCCACGAGCAGCCACCGTCGCTCGTCGCTCGTCTGCGTGATCCGAACGACGAGATAGGCCAGGACCACCCAGACCAGCATGTCGAACGCCGTCGTGCCGAGGAGATGACCGATCGCGAGCACGATGCTCGCGGCGGCCACCGTGAGTGCGGCGAGGACGCACGCGAACGTCCCTCCGCCGAACCGGAAGGCGAACGCCCCGGCGAGCGCGACGATCGCCCCCGTCGAGAGCGCCGGCAGGAGCCTCAGCACGGGCAACGCGTATCCGAACGGCGCGGCCAGGCGGGCGACGAGCGGCACGAGCGGCGGCTGGTCGACGTACCCCCAAGCGAGATGCTCCCCGGCCTCGATGAAGTAGAGCTCGTCGCGGTGGTAGCCGTACCGTCCGCTGAGTGCGAGGAGCAGCCCGACCGTCCCGAACGCGACCACGCCGACCCACAGCCGGGCCGCGCGACCGTTCGGGCCGTCCACGACGGCTAGGCTATCGACGGTCGCCGGAGGCCCTCGTGCGGAGCCGTGGAGGAGGAGGGGCGTGGCCGAGCGCATCGCGGATCTCGACGGAGCCCGGGGAGCGGTCGAGAGCCGTTCATGGGCAGATGCCTACCAGCTGTTCAGCGGCTCCGACCCCGCGTCGTTCACGCCGAAGGACTGGGAGAGGTTCGCCGACGCTTCGTGGTGGACGGGCCATCAGGACGAGTCGATCGCGGCACGACAGCGGGCCTACACCGGCTATGTCGACAGCGGCGACGAGCGGCGCGCCGGATGGATGGCAGCGCGCCTGTGCATCGAGCACCTCCTTCGCGACGAGCCGGCCGCCGGGATGGGGTGGCTCGCCCGGAGCAAGCGGCACGCAGCGGGACTTCCCGATTGTGTCGAGCTCGGGTTCATGGCGGTCCTCGAGGCCACGGTGTCGCGGTTCGGCGGGGATCTCGCGGCTGCGGCGCCGCTGGCCGAGCGCGCGACCGAGATCGCCCAGCGCTTCGGCGATCGAGACCTGCTCGCGATGGCGATCCACACGCAGGGCCTGATCCTGATCGCCGAGGGACGCGTCGCCGAGGGTGTCCCGCTGCTCGACGAGGCGATGACCTCCGTCGTCGCCGGCGAGGTCAGCGACTACTACGCCGGCGCCGTGTACTGCAACGTCATCGCTGCATGTCTGGAGATCGCCGACGTGCGCCGGGCCACGGAGTGGGGCGAGGCCGCGCGGGCGTGGTCCGAGTCCATCCCGCCCGAGTCCCTGTATCCCGGCCTATGCCGGATCAATCGAGCACAGATCGCGAGCCTTCGGGGTGATTGGTCGCAGGCGGAGGCCGAGGCGGACCGTGCGGCCGAGGAGCTCATGAGCTCGAGTCCGCCGCTGGCGGCGGAGGCGCTGTACGAGACCGGCGACGTGCGTCGGCGTCGAGGCGACCTCGTGGGCGCGGAAGCGGCGTTCGAGCGCGCGCACGGGCTCGGCTTCGAGCCGCAGCCCGGGCTGGCGCTGCTTCGGCTCGCACAAGGCAGGATCGACGCCGCGCTCACGGCGCTGCGGACCGCCGTGGCCGGCCCCTCCGGCAACCGGCTGCGCACGGCCAAGCTGCAGTGGGCACTGGCCGAGGCCGCGCTGGCCGCCGGCGACCTCGACGCCGCGAGGTCCTCGGCCGACGAGCTCGACTCGATCGCTCATGGATCCGACGCCCGGGTCCTCGAGGCAGCAGCGGCCACGGTGCGCGGGTCGGTCCAGCTCGCCGAGGGCGACGTGCCCGGTTCGGTGGGAAGCCTGCGGCACGCGTGCGCGCTCTGGCAGGAGATCAAGCTGCCCTACGAGGCGGCCCACGCCCGGATGCAGTACGGGCGCGCGTTGCGAGGAGCGGGCGACGACGACGGTGCCCGGCTGGAGCTGCGGGCCGCCCTCGCCTCGTTCGAGCGGCTGGGAGCGACGCGCGACGCCGCGGTCGCCTCGGACCTGCTGGGCGGTCCCACGGTCCTGCCGCGCGGGCTGACCGCCCGCGAGGCCGAGGTCCTGCGACTGGTGGCGGCCGGCAAGACGAACCGCGACATCGCCGTCGAGCTCGTGATCAGCGAGCACACGGTGGCGCGCCACCTCCAGAACATGTTCGTCAAGCTCGACGTCTCCTCGCGCTCTGCGGCGACGGCGTTCGCGTACGAGCACGGCCTCGCCTGAGCACCGCCTCGCACGCGTGGTGATTCCTCACCACACGGCCGTGGCGACGTTGGCGCGTTCTGGCGATGAACGGCGCATCCCTCGCGCCTACCGTCCGTCTCGGATCGAGGAGAAGGAGACCGGCGATGGATGCGAAGGGTTCGGAGCGGTTCGAGACGGTCGTGATCGGAGCCGGCCAAGCGGGCCTCTCAGCCGGCTACTACCTGAAGC
>DATFEU010000115.1:0-3790 GCA_035250725.1 Actinomycetota bacterium | reverse complement strand
CCGGCCTCCGCGTACATCGAGTGGTACGAGTACACGCTGTACGCGAGTCCCCGCTTCTCGCGGATCTCTTGGAACAGGCGCGAGGAGAGCCCGCCGCCGATCGCGTTGTTCACGACGCCGAACGCGAAACGGTCCGGATCGACCCGCGAGAGGCCGCTCGTGCCGATGCAGATGTGCGCTTGCTCGGTCTTGCGACGCTTCACGAGCGAGCGGCCCGAGGGGGCGGGCACGTCGCCGTGCGGTCGCAGGTTCCACGCCCGCGGGCCTTCGGCGCGCACGGATCCGGGCTCCATGTGCTCGGCGACGAGGTCCAACAGCGCGTCGTGCTGCAGGTTGCCGGCAGCCACGACGACGACGTTCTCCGGCACGTAGTGACGCCGATAGAAGCGCCGGACCTGGTCGCGGGAGGCGGCCTCGATGCTCTCCCGGGTCCCGAGGATCGGCCGGCCGAGCGGATGCCCGGGCCACAGCGTCTCGGTGAACAGGTCGTGCACGAGGTCGTCCGGCGCGTCCTCGTGCTGGCTGATCTCCTCGAGGATCACCTGGCGCTCCGCGTCCACGTCCACGCGGCGAAGGACCGAGTCCCGGAGCATGTCCGACAGGTGCTCGACCGCCATCGGCAGGTCCCGGTCGCGCACCCGCGCGTAGAAGGCCGTGTTCTCCTTCGCGGTGAACGCGTTCACCTCGCCGCCGACGGCGTCGAACGCCTCGGCGATGTCGCGCGCGCTCCTCGACTTCGTCCCCTTGAACAGCAGGTGCTCGAGGAAGTGACTGGACCCCGAGATCCTCGGCGGCTCGTCCCTCGATCCGGCGAGCACCCAGAAGCCGAGCGCCACCGAGCGGACGCTCGGCATCCGCTCGGTGACGACGCGCAGGCCGGAGGTGAACTCCGTGCGCCGGATCGGCATCGTGCTACGCGGGGTCGCTCGACCCGGCGTTCCCATCGCGCGGTTCCGCGCCCCGCGGGCCACGATCACGGTCGCGGTCGCGCGGGCGCCGCTCACGGTCGCGCGGACGGCGATCGCGGTCGCGATCGCGGCGCGGCGGACGGTCCTGGGACTCGACCTCCGAGCCCTCGGGGATCGTCCACTCCTCGCCGACCGGCCGCAGGGAGATCTTGCCGCGGTCGTCGATATCCTGGACCTCGACCTCGATCGCGTCCCCCACCTTGACCGCGTCCTCGACATTGGCGATCCGCTTGCCCTTGCCGAGCTTGGAGATGTGGATCAGCCCGTCGCGCCCCGGCACGAGGTTCACGAACGCGCCGAACGTCGTCGTGTTCACGACCGTGCCGGTGAAGCGCTCGCCGACCGTGATCGGCCGCGGGTTGGCGATCTCGTCGATGATCCGGGCTGCCTCGTCGGCTCCCCCGGCCTCGCGGGCGCCGATGAACACCGTCCCGTCGTCCTGGATGTCGATGTCGGCACCGGTGAGGGCCACGATCTCGTTGATCTTCTTGCCCTTCGGCCCGATCACCTCGCCGATCTTGTCCACCGGGATCTTGAGCGTGAGGATCCGCGGCGCCTTCGGGTTGACCTCGGTGCGCGGCTCGCCGATCGCGGCGACCATCACGTCGAGGATCTGCAGCCGGGCCTCCTTCGCCTGGTCGAGCGCGCCGGCGAGGACCTCGCCGGGGAGCCCGGTCACCTTCATGTCCAGCTGGATCGCCGTCACGAAGTCCTTCGTCCCGGCGACCTTGAAGTCCATGTCGCCGAGCGCGTCCTCCGCGCCGAGGATGTCCGTGAGCGTCACGAACGTGTCGCCCTCGGCGATCATCCCCATGGCGATACCGGCCACCGGCGCCTTGATCGGCACGCCGGCGTCCATGAGCGACAGCGTCGACGCGCACGCGCTCGCCATCGACGTCGAGCCGTTGGAGCCCAGGACGTCGGACACGAGACGGAGCGTGTACGGGAACTCCTCCTCCGGAGGCACCACCGGCACGAGCGCCCGCTCGGCGAGCGCACCGTGGCCGATCTCGCGGCGGCGGGGCGAGCCGATGCGGCCGACCTCGCCCGTGGAGAACGGCGGGAAGTTGTAGTGGTGGATGTAGCGCTTGGTCTCCTCGGGATCGAGCGTGTCGATCATCTGGGTCATCCGCAGCATGCCGAGGGTCGTGACGTTCAGCACCTGGGTCTCGCCGCGCTGGAACAGGCTCGAGCCGTGGGCGCGCGGGACGAGGCCGACCTCGGCCGACAGCGCTCGGAGGTCGCGGGGCCCGCGGCCGTCGAGCCGCACGCCGTGCTCGATCACGCGGGCGCGCATGACCTTCTTCTGCAGGTCCTTCCACGCCGGCGAGATCTCGGACCTGCGCGCGGCGAAGGTCTCCTCACCCCAGCTCTCGAGCAGGTGGCCCTTCAGCTGCTCCTTGATGTCCTCGAGGGTCGCCTCGCGCTCGGTCTTGTCGGGAACCATCGCGGTCTCGAGCCGCTCCTTCGCGAACCCCTCGACGATCGTCCACGTGTCCTCGCCGTACAGCGGCCGCGGCTCGTACGGCTTGGGCTTCACGTCGGCCTTCGAGACGATCTCGAGCTGGAGCTCGATCAGCTCGTCGATCGCGCGCTTCGCGACCTCGAGACCCTCGGCGACCACCTGTTCGGTGGGCGCGGCCCCGCGGCCCGCATCGAGGAGCGACCACGTGTTGTCCGGTGCCTCGCCCTCGATCATCAGGATGTCGATCTGGCCGGCGTCGTTGCGGCGGCCGGCCACCACGATGTCGAACGTAGCCTCCTCGACGTCCTGGAACGTCGGGTTGATCGTCCACGTGCCGTCGATCAGGCCGAGCCGGACGGCGCCGACCGGCCCCTCGAACGGGATGCCCGAGAGCATCGTGGCCAGGCTCGCCCCGTTCATCCCCGGGATGTCGTACGGGTTGGCCATGTCGGCCGAGAGCACCGTGATGACGACCTGCACCTCGTCGCGGAACCCGTCCTTGAAGCTCGGGCGCATCGGACGGTCCGTGAGGCGGGCCGTGAGGATCGCGGTCTCGGACGGGCGACCCTCGCGGCGGAAGAAGCCGCCGGGGATCTTGCCTGCCGCGTACATCCGCTCCTCGACGTCGATCGTGAGCGGGAAGAAGTCGATCCCCTCGCGGGGGTCGGCCGTGGTACAGGTGGCGAGCACTTGCGTCTCGCCGAGGGTGACGACGCACGAACCGTCCGCCTGCTTGGCGAGCTTGCCGGTTTCGAACGTCAGCGTGTTGTTCCCGATCTGTCGGGAAAGGGTGATGGCCATCGGCCGGTCCTCCTTGGAAACGGGCGCGGGCGAACCGCGCGGTCGATGGAGGTGGGTCCCGGCCGGTTGTCAGTGGTGAACCGCCGATCGGGATCGGAGGCTCGCAACTGAGAACCGACCTGGAGACACCCGCCTCCGGTTCGGTCAGTGGTTCGTTCGCATCCCCCCAAGCAACCGGCGCCCCGTGGGCGCCCGTTCGCTCTCCTACCGGCGAAGCCCGAGCTTGCCCACGATGTCGCGATAGCGCTCGATGTCCTCACGCCGCAGGTACTCGAGCAAGCGGCGCCGGCGTCCGACCAGCATGAGCAGGCCCCGCCGGGAGGCGTGGTCCGTCTTGTGGGCCTTCAGGTGATCGGTGAGGTCGGCGATACGCTTGCTGAGCACAGCGATCTGGACCTCGGCCGAGCCGGTGTCGTTATCAGAGCGACGATGCTCGGCGATGATCCCCGACTTCTGGGTGGTGGTCAGCGCCATGGATGCGTCAAGGCTACCAGACGGCCTGGGCGTAACCGCTGGTCAGGCTGCGGTTCGGCCTCGACGCGCATCGGCCCGCTGG
>DATFEU010000024.1:0-7143 GCA_035250725.1 Actinomycetota bacterium | reverse complement strand
GCCGAACGCGTGGGCGCGCCGATGCCTCAGGCGGCGTCGAACCGCGAGGAGATCCGCGCCGCGCTCGCCGCCGGGATGCGCGGCAAGGACATGAGCGCGCTCGCCGAGCACCTGCGGCTCGTCGAGGGAGGGGCTTAGCCGCCGGCGTCGAAGGCGGCCACGACACGCTTCGGCGCCGCCAACCGCCACGCGTCGAGGACGAGCTCGCGCATCTCGGTCTCGTCGATCGCCGCCATGCGCACCTCGAGCCAGTGGTACCGGAGGTCGCCGCGGCTCGGCATCAGGAACTTCTCGGGCTCGGCCCTCACGATCGCCTCGCGCTCGGCCTTCGGGAAGCCGAACCCCATCTGGGTCTCGTCGCGCGAGAAGGCGAGGTAGACGTACCTGCCCACGCGGAACTTCACGCGGTCCCGAACGAGCGTCTCGTACGTCCCCGGCAAGGTCATCGCGAACGCCCGGACGTCCTCGACCGTCACCACGCGATCACGGCCACAGGCGGCGGGCGCGCTGCGCCAGATCGCGGCGGAGCGCCGAGAGGTCGGCCCCGAGCAGCTCCCCGTCCCGGACGACGGCCTCCCCGCCCACGAACACGTGCCGCGCGACCCGGTCGGGGCCGAGCACGAGCCCCGCGAGTGGATCGGTCACGTCGGCGAGGTCGTCGCCCGGCCACACGACGACGTCGGCGCGCAGCCCGGGCTCGAGCCGGCCGAGATCGTCGCGGCCGAGGCAGCGCGCGCCCCCCTCCGTCGCGAGGCGGAGCGCGTCCGGCGGCATGAAGACGTCGGCCTGCAGGGCTCGCTGCCGCGCCGTGTAGAGGGACTGCCGCAGCTCGGGTTGGAGCCCGCCCACCTCGTTCGAGGCGGCGCCGTCGACGCCGAGTCCGACCGACACGCCGGCCGCCTCGAGATCCACCACCCGGCACATCCCCGCGGCGAGCCTCGCGTTGCTCGAGGGGCAGTGCGCGACGCCGATCCCGGCGGCGCCGAGGCGTCCGACCTCCGCGTCGTCGAAGTGGATCCCGTGCGCGACCCAGACGTCGTCCGCGATCCACCCGAGGTCCTCGAGGAGATCGACGGGACGCCTCCCGAAGCGCTCGAGCGCGTCGCGCTCCTCGTCGAGCGTCTCCGCGAGGTGCGTATGCAGCTTCAACCCGTGCCGTCGGGCGAGCGCGGCGGACCCGCGCATCAGCTCCGGCGTCACGCTGAACGGGCTGCACGGCGCGACCGTCACGACGATGCGGTCGCCGTCGTGGTGCCGCTCGATCACCGACTCCGTGGAGGCGAGGATCGCGTCGAGGTCCTCGACGACGTGGTCGGGCGGGAGCCCGCCGTCCGACTCGCCGAGGTCCATCGAACCGCGCGCGAGATGCAGCCGGATGCCGATCGTCCCCGCCGCGTCCGCGAGCGCGTCGAACACGGTGTCGTCGCCGCGCGGCACGAGGTAGTGATGATCGGCGGCCGTGGTGCACCCCGAGCGAGCGAGCTCCGCCAGCCCGACGAGCGCCGCCGCGCGGACGTCATCGACATCCAGCCGTCCCCAGATCGGGTAGAGCTCGGTGAGCCATCCGAACAGGTCGCATCCAGTGCATCGCCCGCGAGTCATCCACTGGAACAGGTGGTGGTGGGTGTTCACGAGCCCCGCGGTGATCAGGTCGCCCTCGCACCGGATCACCTCGTCGTCCGGCTCCTCCGCAACGCTGCCGACGGCCACGATCCTGCCGTCCGCGAACGCGACGTCTCCCGGCCAGCGGGCGCCTCGAAGGACGGTCCTCACGCGGTTAGCGTAGGCGTTCGCGGCCGTGCCACGATGCCGCCGTGCACGGAGCCGACCTCGTGATCCGGGGCCGTCGGGTGGTGACACCGGAGGGCGAGCGACCGGGGTCCGTCCACGTCGCCGACGGGACGATCGAGCGCGTGAGCACCTTCGAGGACGTCCCGGACGACGGACCGGTCGCGGACGCCGGCGACCTCGTGGTCCTCCCCGGCCTCGTGGACACCCACGTCCATGTGAACGAGCCGGGACGGGCCGAGTGGGAGGGGTTCGCGACCGCGACCCGCGCCGCGGCTGCTGGCGGCGTGACGACGCTGATCGACATGCCGCTCAACAGCATCCCGCCCACGACGACGGTCGACGCGCTCGGGGAGAAGCGTGCGGCCGCGGAGGGGGACGTGCACGTCGACGTCGGGTTCTGGGGCGGCGCGGTCCCCGGCAACCTCGGGCGCCTGCGCGAGCTCCACGAGGCCGGCGTGTTCGGGTTCAAGTCGTTCCTGTGTCCTTCGGGTGTCGACGAGTTCCCATCGCTCGATCCCGAGCAGGTCCGAACCGCGATGGAGGAGATCGCGAGGTTCGACGGGCTGCTGATCGTGCACGCGGAGCTGCCGGGGCCGATCGAGGCGGCGAGCGCCGCGCTGACCGAGGCCGACCCGCTCGCGTTCGCGACCTACCTCGCCTCGCGGCCGCCCGAGGCGGAGGAGCGGGCGGTCGCCGAGATCGTGGCCGCGAGCGCGGCCACCGGGTGCCGGACGCACGTCCTGCACGTGTCGGCGGCCGGGTGCCTCGACCTCCTGGCGGGTGCGGTCACCGCCGAGACGTGTCCGCACTACCTCACGTTCGCGGCCGAGGAGATCGCCGACGGCGCCACGGAGTTCAAGTGCGCACCGCCGATCCGCGAGGACGCGAACCGGGAGCGCCTCTGGGACGGGCTCCGGGGCGGGAAGGTCGCGGCCGTCGTGTCCGACCACTCGCCGTGCACGCCGCAGCTCAAGGAGGGCTCGTTCTTCGACGCCTGGGGCGGCATCGCATCCGTCCAGCTCGGGGTGCGGGCGGTGTGGACCGAGGCGCGGGCGCGTGGGTTCGGGGTCGAGGACGTCTCGCGCTGGATGAGCGCGGGTCCGGCCGAGCTCGCCGGGCTCCGCGACAAGGGAACGGTCGCCGAGGGGATGGACGCCGACCTCGTGGTGTTCGACCCGGATCGGCGCGAGACCGTGGACGCGTCCGAGCTGCACCACCGCCACCCGACCACGCCGTACGCAGGGCGAACGCTCGACGGACGGGTCGTGGCGACGTACGTTCGGGGCATGGAGGTCTATCGAGAGGGACGGCACCGCGACGACCCGGTGGGCAGGCTCCTGTCGAGAGGGTCGGCGTGAGCGAGATCCCGGACCTCCCCGACCTGGCGGCGAGGCGGCTCGGCGGCATGGTGCTCTCGGCGAACGACGAGTTCTTCGCCCCCAAGGAGAACCTCCTGAGACCGGAGGCGCCCGCGTTCGATCCCGACCGGTACACCGACCGCGGCAAGGAGATGGACGGGTGGGAGACGCGTCGGCGGCGAACGCCCGGATACGACTGGTGCGTCGTGAGGCTCGGGATCCCGGGGATCGTGCGGAGCGTCGTCGTGGACACGAGCTTCTTCCGCGGCAACTACCCGGACCGCTGCTCCCTCGGAGGCACCGTCGCGGACGGCGACGATCTCGACCATGCCGAGTGGGTGGAGCTGCTCCCCGAGTCGAGGCTCGAGGGCGACTCGGTGAACCGGTTCGACGTGGCCGCGCCGATCCGGATCACGCACCTCCGCCTGAACATCGTCCCCGACGGCGGCGTGGCGCGGCTGCGCGTGCACGGGGAGCCGCTGCCCGACCTCCGCCGGCTCGCGACCCCGGACGGTCGCGCCGAGCTCGCCTCCACGCTCGCGGGCGGCGTGGTGCTCGGCGCGAGCGACGTGTTCTTCTCGCACCCGCAGAACCTGATCGCGCCGGGTGACTCGCACGGCATGCACGACGGGTGGGAGACGCGCCGGCGGCGCGGCCCGGGTCACGACTGGGTCGCGATCCGGCTCGCCGCCGAGGCCGAGATCGATCGCGTCGAGGTGGACACGTCGAACTTCAAGGGCAACTACCCGGACAGCTGCTCGCTCGACGCGCGGGCGTCGGGCGACGACGCCGACCTCGAGGACGGCTGGTCCGAGGTCCTGCCGGCGTCGAAGCTCGGACCCCACGGACGGTTCGCGTTCCCGCTCGAACCACCGGTCACCGCGACCCATCTCCGGCTCAACATCCATCCCGACGGCGGCGTCGCGCGGCTGCGCGTGCACGGCCGCGTGACCGAGGACGGCTGGCGCGCGTTCGGCGTGCGCTGGCTGAACGCGCAGACCGCCGAAGCGTTCGAGACGGAGATCCACGCGTGCTGCGGGTCGAGGGCGTGGGCGGCCGCCATGCGCGAGGTCCGTCCGTTCGCCGACTTCCCCACGCTGCTCGAGGCGGCGGACGCGGCGTGGGCCAAGCTCGACGCCGACGACCGCCGCAAGGCGTTGGCCGCGCATCCCCGGATCGGGGACAAGGGCGGGTCGGCGTGGTCGCGCGGCGAGCAGGCCGGGATGGGTTCGGGCGACGAGGAGACGCTTCGCGCCCTCGCGAAGGGCAACCGCGAGTACGAGTCGCGGTTCGGGCACGTCTTCCTGATCAACGCGACCGGGAAGACGGCCGACGAGATGCTGGATGAGCTCACGCGCCGGCTCGGCGACGACGCCGAGACCGAGCTCGCCGAGGCCGCCGAGCAGCAGCGGCAGATCACGCGCATCCGGCTCGAGAAGCTCGTCCGGCCGGTGGCGGCCGAGCGCGGAGGCCGCGCATGATGCCGGGCGTCATGGGCATCACGACGCACGTCCTGGACACGTCCGCCGGCCGCCCGGCGGCCGGCGTGCCGGTGGTGTTGGAGATGCGCCGCGGCGACACCTGGGAGTCGGTCGGGGAGGGGACAACCGACGACGACGGACGCCTGCGGGACCTCCTGCGGGACGGGCAGGGATCGGGCCCGGCGGTGTACCGGATGCGGTTCGACACCGCGACCTACTTCGCGTCTCGGGGCGTGCAGGGTTTCTACCCGGAAGTAACGATCCAGTTCGAGGTGACCGATGCGGGCGAGCACCATCACGTGCCGCTCCTGCTGAGTCCGTTCGGCTATTCGACGTACCGAGGGAGCTGACATGGGGTTCGAGCTCGGAGCCAACCGCTACGGGAAGGCCGACATCCATCTCGCCACCGTGATGCGACGGGACGATCGCGACGACTTCTTCGACAGGCTCGTGGACGTCCGTCTCGAGGGCGACTTCGACGCGGTGCACCTCGAGGGCGACAACGCGACCGTGCTGCCGACGGACACGATGCGCGCGTCGGCGTGCGCGCTCGCGTTCGACCGACCGGACGAGGAGCTCGAGCTGTTCGCGCTCCGGTACTCGTCGTACCTCCTCGACGCGTCGCCGGCCGCGACCCTGGCGGAGGTGTGGATGAGCGAGCGGCCGTGGGAGCGCGTCGTCGTCGACGGCGTGCCGCATCCCCACGCGTTCACGCGCGGCGATCATCGCTGGACCGCGCACGTGGTGCGGACCCGTACCGAGGTGCGGCTCTCCGCAGGGATGGACGAGCTCTACCTCCTGAAGACGGCCGGGTCGGCGTTCAGCGGGTTCTTGAAGGACCGGTTCACGATCCTGCCCGAGACCGACGACCGCATCCTGGCGACGAAGGTCGACGCGCGTTGGACGTACACGGTGATCGACGTGGACTTCACGAAGGAGCGGGAGGCGTGCCGGGACGCGATCGTCCGCGCGTTCGCGCACCACGACGAGAGTCGGTCGGTGCAGCACACGTTGTGGCACATGGGCAAGGAGGTCCTCGAGGCCTCGCCGAACGTCGACGAGGTCTCGCTCTCACTGCCGAACCTGCATCACGTCGCCGTCGACCTTTCGTACTGCGGGATCCAGAACGACGGGCAGGTCTTCATGGTGACCGACAAGCCGTCGGGCCGGATCGAGGGGACGGTTCGGCGGGCCGAGGCCGCCTCGCCCGCGTGACGCTCAGGAGGCTGCACGCGTTCCCGCCGCACCAGACCCTGTACGTCCCGGCCGACCGGGTGACGCGCTCGACGACCGCGGAGTTCGGCGCCGAGGCGCGCCGTCTGGTCGAGGCGCATGCGGCGGACGCGGACGCCTTCGTGGACGCGTTCGGCGTCCCGGCCGAGGTGGCCGAGCGCACGCGCGATCGAACGCTCGCGAAGCTGGAACGTCAGCCGGTCGAGGATCTGCGTGTCGACTTCGAGGATGGCTACGGCGCGCGTCCCGACGACGAGGAGGATCGAGATGCGGAGGCGACGGCACGTGCGATCGTGGACATGCGCGCGGACGGCCCGGTGCCCCCGTGGTTCGGCCTGCGCGTGAAGTCGTTCGACGACGAGGCGCTCGAGGCGCGGAGCGTGCGCACGCTCGAGCGGTTCGTGTCCGCTCTGGTCGAAGCTGCCGGCACCGTGGGCGACGGATTCCTCATCACGTTCCCGAAGGTCTCGACGAGCGCGCAGGTCCAGCGCTTCGCCGAGGCCCTCGGAGACCTCGAGTCGAGATCCCACCGGGGGAAGGGCTCGCTCCGATTCGAGGTGCAGGTAGAGACCCCCGGGTCCGTGTTGGGTCCCGACGGCGCCGCGGCCGCCGGCAGGTTGCTCGAGGCGGGCGGAGGCAGGATCAGCGCGATGCACCTCGGCGTCTTCGACTACACGGCCTCGCTCGGTCTGATGCCGTGGGAACAGCGTCTGGACCACCCCGCGAACGACTTCGCACGCGAGGTGCTCCAGGTGGCGCTCGCGGGCAGCGGCGTGCGGATCAGCGACGGCTCGAGCAACGTCGTGCCGGCGAGTGACCGGACCGAGGACGTCCGGGCGGCATGGCGAGTGCAGGCGGGTCAGGTCCGCCACTCGCTCGCGCGCGGCTTCTACCAGGGATGGGACCTGCACCCCTCGCACCTGGCGAGCCGGTACGCAGCGATCTACGGCTGGCTCCTCCCGCACCTCGACGGCGCGATCGAGCGCGTGCGCGCCTGGCGGCAGAGGATGGCCGCCGACGGCGTGCTGGACGAGCCGGCCACGATCTCGAGCCTGCTCCACTACCTGCGCCTCGCCGTCACCTCGGGCGCGGTCGAGGAGGACGAGATGCTGCAGGCGACCGGCATCCAACGGGACCGGCTCCTCGTCGACCACACGACGGCACGGTGACCCCTCCCGACGGCGTCGACGTGGTCGGGCCGGTCGATGGCCGGTCCGGCGAGGTCCTGACCGACGAGGCGCTCGGGTTCGTCGCGGGCCTCCATCGCGAGTTCGAGCCGC
>DATFEU010000359.1:0-2113 GCA_035250725.1 Actinomycetota bacterium | reverse complement strand
GAGAGCACCATGTCGTAGACGTCCTCGCGGCGGGCGGACTCCACGTCGACGTCGATGTCGGGGAGCTCGTCGCGCATCGGGTTCAGGAACCGCTCGAACGCGAGGTCGTGGCGGACGGCGTCGACGTCCGAGATGCCGGTCAGGTAGCACACGAGCGAGCCGGCGGCGCTCCCCCGGCACGCGCAGCGGATCCCCATCGCCTTCACGTCGGCCACGACGTCGGCCACGGTCAGGAAGTACGCCGAGTACCCGAGGCGGTGGATCAGCGAGAGCTCGTGGTTCAGGCGGTCCTTCACGCGAGCGGTCGCCTTCATCTCCCGCCGTTCGAGGCCGCGCCAGCACCGTTCGGCAAGGACCGAGGAGGCGCTCCGCCCGGGCGGCGTCGGGAAGTCGGGGAAGTTCACGGACCGGAGGCCGAGGTCGAACGCGCACGACTCGGCGATCTCGAGCGAGGCGGTCACGAGGTCCGGGCGCTCGCCGAACAGCGCCCGCATCTCGCTCGCCGGCTTCAGCCACCCCTCGGCGTTGCGGCGCGTGACGTTCGTACGGCTGATCGGGACGAGCTCGCGCATGCACTCGAGCGCGTCGGCAAGGAACGCGTCCTCGGGGACGAGGTACCGGACGGGGTTCGTGGCGACGGCCCGGACCTCGGCGCGCTCGGCCAGGCGAACGAGCGACCGGATCTGCCGGTCCGAATCCTCCACCAGCCGGTGCTGCACCGCGACGAACGCCCGCTCCCCGAACGCGTCACGGTACGGCTCGAGAGCACCGCGGGCGGCATCGATCCGCCCGGCCGTCGCGAGCGCACCCGGCGGCGAGTTCGGCCCGAGGAGCGCGACGAGCCCGCCCGCGTGCGCGCAGACCTGTTCGGGGGTGAGCGAGGGGTCCCCGCGCTCCCCCGTCATGTGGGCATCGGTGACGAGGCGGCACAGGTTCGCGTACCCGGTCGCGTCGCGCGCGAGCAGGATCACGCTCGCGTCTGCCGCGCGTCCGGATCCCGAGAGCGGGAGCGTCCCGGCCTCGCGAACGGTGAGCGACGCGCCGAAGATCGGGCGCACGCCGTCGCGCTCGCACGCGTCGGCGAACCGGGCGGCGCCGTAGAGCCCGTCCCGGTCGGCGAGCGCGACCGCCGGCATCCCGAGCTCGGCCGCCCGGCGCGCGAGCGCCTCGGGCGAGAACGCGCCCTCCTTCAGCGAGAAGTACGAGCGAACGTCGAGGTGGACGAGCCCGTCGGGCATCTCATCGCTCCGGCGGAGCGGAGGAGTTCAGCCGGGACGCCGGGTTCGGATCTGGGCCACGAACGCGTCGCCGCTCGGCCGGTCGGCGAAGCCGAACCCCGAAGACAGCCGCCGGCCGTCGGCCTCCCACGCGACCTTCACGATCGGCTTGCCGGCGTGCCACGTGCCGGCGTGCCAGGTCCCGTACAGGGCCTTCCCGGTGCCATCCGGTGTCGCGTTCACGCCGGGCATCTGATCTCAGCGATCCCAGACGCCAGGGTCGTGCGCGAAGTGCACGCGCACGGGGTCGAGCGCGCGGAGCCGCTCGACCGACCGGACGTATGCCTTCCGGTCCGGCGCGGCCGACTCGCCCGAGGACGCGGGGTCGCCCGCGCCCTCCCATTCGGCCCGCGACTGCAGCGCCTGGCCGGCGAGCACGACCGAGCCGGCGGCCATTTCGATCACGAGCGATTGATGCCCTGGCGAATGGCCGGGCGTGGGAACCAACGTGAGGCCCGGCGCGACCTCGGTCTCGGCGTCCAGCAGCTCGTAGGACAGGCCGGGGGCGTCGATCCACTCGGGGATCGTGTAGTCGGGCTCGTGCACCATCGCCCACTCGGCGCGCTGCACGAAGATCGGCACGCCGGGGAGCCGGACGTTCTGCCCGCTGTGGTCGAAGTGCAGGTGGCAGTTGGCCGCACCGGTCACGTCGGCGAGCGCGATCCCGTGATCGCCGAGCGCGTCCTCGATCGCGATCACCTTCGGCGTGAACGTCGTCTCGATCTCGGCGTTGCCGAACCCCGCCCCGTTGTCGAACAGGAAGACGCCGTCCCGGTGGACGACCGCGTGCGCGTACGACGGCCACCACTCCCTGCCGAGCAGCTCCTGCTCGTCCG
>DATFEU010000356.1:0-2026 GCA_035250725.1 Actinomycetota bacterium | reverse complement strand
CCGGCTCGGGCTCCGACACCGCGCTCGCGGGCTCGTGCATCCGGTCCATGAACGCTCCCCGGTCCCGTTCCGTTCAGACGACTCTGGCACACGGCGTTCCCCGGAGCCTGGGGTACCCTCGGGACATGTTCGGTCGCGGGTACCGGATCGCGACGATCCGGGGGGTTCCGGTGAACGTGGACTCATCGTGGATCTGGATCGCGTTCCTGCTCGTCGCCACGTTCTGGACACGGTTCGACGCCGAGTTCCCCGAGCTCTCGTCCGCGACCGCGTTCGCGTTCGCGATCTTCGGGGCGCTCGTGTTCTTCGGCTCGGTGTTCCTTCACGAGAGCGCGCACGCGATCACGGCTCGCCTCGCCGGGATCGAGGTGCACGGCATCACGCTGGTGTTCTTCGGCGGATTCACCGCCGCGCGCGCCGACGAGAAGGGCTCGGGGCCGGCGTTCGCGATCGCGGCGTTCGGGCCAGGGACGAGCCTCGTTCTCTCGGGCGTGTTCTGGCTCCTCTCCCGGTGGACCGAGAGCGTGAGCGGCCCCCTCCCCGGCCTGTTCGCCTACGTCGCGGTCGTGAACCTGTTCATGGCGGTCTTCAACGCGCTCCCCGGGCTTCCGCTCGACGGCGGCCGGATGCTCGAGGCGGCCGTCTGGCGCTTCTCGCGGAACCGGGCGAAGGCGACGCGCGTAGCGGCCCGCGCAGGCATGGTGGTCGGCGCGCTCGTGCTCGCCGGCGCGGTCCTCGAGGTCACGCGCGACGATCTCTTCGGCGCGATCTGGCTCGGGATCATCGGGCTGTTCATCCTGCAGGGAGCCCGCGCGTCCGAGCAGCGGATCGGGCTCGACGCCCGGCTCGCTTCGGCGACCGTCGCGGACGCGATGGACCCACCGCCACCTGCCGTCCCCGCCCACATGACGCTGTCGCAGACGCTCGACCGGTTCCTGCGCGGCCACGAGGGCGAGGCATTCCCGGTGATCGACGAAGGGCGGGTGATCGGGATGATCTCGTTCAGCTCCGCTCGAGAGCTCGGGGGCCGCGACCCGTTGCGGCCCGCGCGCGACGCCGTGATCCCCCTCGAGCACGTGCTGGTCGCGGGACCCGACGAGCCGCTCGACGAGGTGTCCGCGCGACTGGGCTCCGAACGCGCGGCGCTCGTGCTGCGCGACGGGCAGCTCGTCGGCGCGATCACCGGGAGCGGCGTCTACCGATGGGCGGCCCGCGCTCCCTGAGGCACGATCGCCGCCCTCGGGGTGTCGTCGGACGCGGGTAGCATCGCGTCGATGGCCCCCTTCGATCCCGACCCGCAGCAGCGGTCGGTCATCGATCACACCTCGGGTCCCATGCTCGTCTCGGGCGGGTTCGGGACCGGCAAGACCGCCGTCCTCCGGGAGCGGTTCGCTCGGTTGATCGAGACCGGCGCCGACCCCGAACGCGTCGCGCTCGTGGTCGGGTCGGGTCGCGCCCGCGATCGTGCCCGCGCGGCGCTGCTCGACCGGCTCGGGATCGCGCTCCCCCGACTGACCGTGGTGACGATCCAGGGGCTCGCGTTCCACGTCGTCGGCGAGCGATACGAGCAGCTCGGGTACGAGGCGCCGCCGAGGGTCGTCTCGGCATCCGAGCAACGCGACCGCGTTCGCGAGCTGCTCGAGCACGAGGACCCGCAACGGTGGCCGGCGTACGGCGGGCTGCTCCCGCTCCGCGGGTTCGCCGACGAGGTCCGGCAGTTCGTGATCCGCGCGCAGGAGGCCCTCCTGCCGCCCGAGGAGATCGAACGCCGCGCGAAGGAGCGGGGGCTCGCCGGCTGGTCGGAGCTCGCCGCGTTCCTGCGCCATTACCTCGCGGTGCTCGACGCGTCGAAAGAGGTCGACTTCGCCGGCCTCGTCGAGCAGGCGGCGGCCGCGGTGGGCGACGGCGACCGGCTGTTCGACCACGTGATCGTCGACGACTACCAGGACACGACGTTCGGCGCCGAGCGCTTGCTGGCCGAGCTCCGTTCCGGGAGCCTCGTCGTCGCCGGCGACCTCGGCGCCCA
>DATFEU010000354.1:0-3492 GCA_035250725.1 Actinomycetota bacterium | reverse complement strand
GCCGCCCACCACGCCGCGCGAACCGGCCCGCCACGCGAAGACCGCGAGCATCAGGGCCGCGGCGCCGAGGTAGAGCATCACCCCGTCGGGCAGGGAGTCCTCGATGCGGCCGGCGAACACGAACGCGGCGAGCGCGGCCGCTATCACGGTCTCGATCGCGCCGATGAGAAGGCCGGCGACGAGCGAGGTCACGACACCGTTGGCACGCTGCTGCCCGGACACGGTCCCCCCTCGACGATCTCGTCACCCCGTCGCACCCGCCCGAGCCGGGTGGGCGCCGTTCCGGCGAACGATAGTCCTTCGGACCCCGTCGGGCTTGCGCTCGGCCGGCGGTCGAGCTCGAAGGGCTCGTGAGCTGGAGTTGGCGAAGACCCCGCGTTCCTCGCGACGTCAACCGGTCGAGCTAGGGGTCGATCCGGGCTCACTCGCCCTCGGGACCGTGGCTACCGGTCCTCGTCCTTGTCGTCGTTCGCGTGCTCCGGAGGGCCCCCGTCCCCCCCGTTGCCGTTCCCCCCGTCCTCGTCGCCATCCTCGTCGACGAGGCTCGGCTCCGGCGACGGCGAGGGCACCTCGACCAGCGCGCCATCGTTCTCGAGCGCGAGCACGAGCTCGAGCAACGCCATCTCGATCGATGCCGCCGCGCCGGCGGAGACCTTGCCCTCATCGACGGCCTTCGCGAGCTCGTCCTCGAGCGCCTCGAGCGCCTTGCCGAGAGCCTCGGCGTCGCCGGTCCCGTACGCCTCGAGCACCTCGACCGCTCGCTTCGCGAGCTCGTCCGGTGTCTTGTCCTCGATCCCGCCGGACGCCGCGCCGGCGGCGATCGCGTCCAGGAGCCCCGTCCACGCCGCCGCGACCGATGGGGGCGTGGACTCGGGCACGGTCACCGACGTCGCCGTTCGGCCCGCGTCCCGGGCTGCCTGCCGCGGACGCAGCTCGTCGGTCGTCGACGCGAGGGCGAACGCCGCGAGCCCGAGGAGCGCGATCACGCCGGCGATGGCCAGCCACCGCTTCGGGAGGCGGTGAGAGCGTCGGGTCCTCGCGGGGTTCCGCGTCCGCGCGATCGGTCGGGTCTCGGGAACCGTTCCCGAGACCGGGGCGACCGGACGCGTGTCGGCGTCGCCGGCATCGACCGGGACGAGGGGTTCGGTGTCCGAATGCCCAGCCGGCGGCGACGAGAGCAACGCCGCCTCGAGCTCGGCCCCGGAGGCGAACCGCTTCCTCGGGTCCTTCGAGAGGCACCGCATCGCGATCGCCTCGAGCGCGGGCGGGACCGGCCGGACCGACGAGGGTGGCGGCGGCTCCTCGTTCACGTGCCGGTACATCGTCGCGACCGGTGTGTCGGCCCGGAACGGCGCCTGACCCGTGAGCATCTCGTACAGGACGCACCCGAACGCGTAGATGTCCGAACGCGCGTCGACCGGGTCGCCGCTCGCCTGCTCCGGTGACAGGTACGCGGTACTGCCGAGGAGCACGCCCGTGTCGGTGAGCGTGTCCGACCCCGCGGCGTGGGCGATCCCGAAGTCCACGACCTTCACCGCCGCCTCGGGGGTCAGCATCACGTTCCCGGGCTTCACGTCGCGGTGGATGATGCCGCGCTCGTGGGCGGCGGCGAGGGCTCGGGCGACGGCGACGCCGACCGCGGCCGCCTCCCCGGGTGGCAGCGGTCCGTCGCGCCGGATCCGTTCGGCGAGCGTCTCGCCCTCGACGAGCTCGGTGACGATGTAGTGGGTCCCGTCGTCCGAGCCCGTGTCGAACACGGCCACGATGTTCGGGTGGCCGAGCCCCGCCGCCGCGCGGGCCTCGCGCCGGAAGCGCTCGACGAAGGCGCGATCGCGGTCGAAGGGGGGCGCCAGGATCTTCACGGCGACGGGCCGCCGGAGCTGCCGGTCGCGGCCGCGGTGGACCCGCGCCATCCCTCCCTGGCCGAGGACGGGGCCGAGCTCGTATCGTCCGTCCAGGACCTGGGTCGTCTGCACGGGAACGGGTTACCCCACTCCCGGCGTTCGTACGCTCAGCCCGCTCCCCCGCCGGTGCCGCCGCCGCCCCCGCCTCCCCCGCCCGAGAAGCCGCCGCTCGAGAACCCGCTCGAGGAGCTCGAGGACCCGAACCCTCCGCTGGTCGAACCGCTGCTCGCGCTCGAGATCGAGGAGAGCACGAGTCCCGGGGTCGCGGCGTTGAAGGTTCGGAAGGCCGTGATCCCGGCGAGGCCGCTCGGCCCGCCTCGGATCGGCGATCGGAGGCTCTCGACCGGCACGAGCGCGCGGACCTGCTTCTCGACCTCCTTGGCGACGCCGAGCGCGACGGCCCACTCCAGATACTGATCCCAGATCACGACCGCGAGCGCCGGCGCGTTCGGCAGGTCGGAGAAGTCCTTCAGGTACGCGCGGAAGGCCTCGAGCCGCTTCACGCGCGTTCGGTCCTCGAGCCCGAGCTTCGCGCGGATCATGCGGAGCGCGACGATGAGCGAGGCCGCCGAGACGGGCACGAGCCACCACCCGATCGCTCCCCCGAGCCCCCAGATCGCGGTCCAGATCCCGTAGCCGGCGGCGCCGATCGCGATCACGGCCGCGAGCACCGATTCGAGACGCGCGTCGCCCTTCTGGATCCGCCGGACCATGTCGCCCGACTTCATGCGGAGGGCCATCCACCACTTCGTGTACCTGGACCCGCCCGACCTCCGGGGCTTCGGATGCCTGATCGAGACCTCGTCGACGGCGTCCGAACCCCGGCCGAACATCAGCCACATGAAGTCCTGGTCGAGCGCGGTCGGGAGGTCGAGCGCCTCCTTGCGGCGAGCGATCGTGAGGTCCTTCGGATCGGTGACGCGACCGTCGGCCTGCAGCTCGATCGCGCCCAGGCGCGCGAGTCGAAGCACCTGGGCCCGATACGCGTTCTGGGGCGAGAGGTGGCCCTCCCACGCCGACCAGAGCACGGCCGCCTCGACCGGGTCGTCCTCGGGCGGTTCCTCGAGGAGCCTCGGGACGCCGGGGACGCGGTCGCGGTACCGGGAGAGCAGCACGAGGAGCGCGAGCGCCACCGGAACGCCGACGAGGAGGTACAGGACCCACCGGCGCTCGGTCTCGTGCCGGTCGCGGAGCGCGTTCGCCTGTTCGGCCCAGACGCGTTCCTGGGCGAGGATCTGCTCGAGCCCGGCCTCACCCGTCGACGGCGCGGTCGGCACCGCGTCGGTCGGGAACAGGATCGATCCCTCGACGTACGACAGCGGCGGCACGTCGCTCACCTCGTACCGGATCGTCTGCGGGTCGACGAACGTCACCTCACCGTTCAGCGGACCGTGCCCGAACGCGCGGACGTCGCCGCGCTCGAGCGGCGTCTGCCCCAGGTCGAGGATCGTCCGGTCCTCCTCGCACTCCTGCTGCCGGATCCCGGGGTCGCCGCCCTGGCGACCCGGCAGGTGCACGGTGACCTCCGCGTGGTCGGTCGTCTTGTCCCAGCCGGTCCCGATGAACTGCCAGTAGAGGTGCGCGGTGT
>DATFEU010000348.1:0-9319 GCA_035250725.1 Actinomycetota bacterium | reverse complement strand
CTCGGCGGGACGCAGTCGCTGCACACGAACTCGTTCGACGAGGCGCTCGCGCTGCCGACCGAGCACGCGGCGAAGATCGCGCTCCGTACGCAGCAGGTGATCGGCCGCGAGACGGGCGTCACGCACACCGTCGACCCGGTGGGCGGGTCGTACTACGTCGAGGCGCTCACGAACGAGGTGGAGGAGCGCGCCTGGGCGTACATCGACCGGATCGACCGGATGGGCGGGGCCGTGGAGGCGATCGAGGCCGGCTTCTACCAGGACGAGATCGCCGAGGCCGCGTTCCGCATCCAGCAGGGGGTGGAGTCCGGCGAGCGCGTCGTGGTGGGCGTGAACCGGTTCGAAGATCCCGAGGAGCGCCCGGTCCAGATCCAGCGGATCGGCGCCGAGGAGGTCGCGAGACAGGTCGAGCGGGTCCGGAGCCTCCGCGCGTCACGGGAGCAAGGCGCGGTGGATCGGGCGCTCGCTTCTGTGGGATCGACGGCGAGGGGGGACGGGAACCTGCTCCCCCCCGTGAGGGAGGCCCTGCGGGCGCGCGCGACGCTCGGCGAGGTCTCCGACGTCCTCCGTACGGTGTTCGGCGAGCACAGCCCCCGCTGACCTCGATCTCGGGTCGACTTCGGTAGGGTGGCCTCCCGTCTCACGAGGAGGTTCGGATGCGTCGTCTCCGTCTGCGTCATACGCTCGCCACCGGCGCCCTCGCGTTCGCGATGCTGACCCTGGCCGCTCCCGCGCAGGCCTCCACCGGCACGGCGGAGGGACGGGTGTTCGATCCGAACCCCGTCGTGACGCTGCAGGACGAGTCGCTCACCGACCAGAAGGACGCGGACTACGCGGCGCTCCAGCCGGCGTACCAACTCGTCACGCTCACGAACCTCGACGGCAGCGGGAACCTCCGCGGCGACTACGCGGACGTGTGCGGCAACAAGAGCTGCGCGTTCAGCCCCGAAGGGACCTTCCTGTTCGGCCGCGACCACACGTGGTTCGAGCAGGTGATGGCGTACCACGCGATCACGCAGTCGCAGCTGTACATCCAGGGCCTCGGCTTCTCGAACGTGAACGATGAGCCGCAGGTCGTGCGGGTCGCCCAGTTCGGCGGAGACAACAGCTTCTACGACCCGAAGAAGGACACGATCACGCTCGGCAAGGGGGGCGTCGACGACGGCGAGGACCTCGAGGTGATCTGGCACGAGCTCGGTCACGCGATCCAGGACGACCAGCAGCCCGGGTTCGGCGTGACGCACGACGCGAACTCGATCGGCGAGGGGTTCGGCGACTACTGGGCGTTCACGATGAGCGTGCCGACGTCCGGCGGCTTCGAGCTCGGATGCATCGCCGACTGGGACTCGGTCTCCTACACGGTCGGCGACCCGGTGCACTGCCTGCGCCGCGTGGATCTGGATCTGACCGTCGACGACGAGGACGGCCGGATCCACCACGACGGGCAGATCTGGTCGCGGGCCCTGTTCGACATCCACAACGCGCTCGGTCGTGAGACCGCCGACCGGATCATCCTGCAGGCGCAGTTCGACTTCGGGCGCGATCCCTCGTTCGAGGAGGCCGCGCTCGCGACCGTTGCCGCCGCGCAAGATCTCGAGGGCAACGGCGCCGCGGTCAAGGTGCGGAGGGCCTTCGAGGACCGGGGGATCCTCTAGGGCGTTCACGGGAGGAGCCGGATCGTGGCGTGCACGATCGCCGCGATCCCCGCCACGAAGAGCAGGGCGCCGAGCCAGCGCAGCCGGCTCGTTCGGAGCGCGGGAACGGCCACCCCGACGCACCCGAGACCCACGGCGAGCTCGATCGCGTAAGCGAGCGTCCGGTCCACGGGCGCAGGGTAGGCTCTGCGCGCCGTGGACATCTCCATCATCGGCGGGACCGGCGACGAAGGCTTCGGCCTCACGCTCCGGCTCGCGAAGGCGGGCCACCACGTCACGATCGGCTCGCGGACGGCGGAGAAGGGCTCGGCCGTCGCAGACACGGCCCGCGAGATGCTCGGTCCAGCCGCGAACGTGGACGGCGCCTCCAACCAGGACGCTGCGACCGCCGACGTCGTGGTCGTGACGGTGCCGTTCGCGGGCCAGGCCGAGATCTATCGATCGATCAAGGACCACGTGCGGGCGGACGCGGTCGTGGTCGACTGCACGAGCCCGCTCGCCACGGCGGTCGGCGGGCGAGCCTGGCAGGTCGTGCGCCCGTGGCACGGCTCGGCCGCCGAGCAGGCCAAGATGGTCCTGGAACAGGTGCACCCGGTCCGCCTCGTCGGCGCCTTCCACACGATCTCGGGGGAGTCGTTGCAGGACCTCGAGCGGGACATGGAGGGTGACGTCCTCGTCTGCGGGAGCGACGCCGACGCCAAGGCGCTGGTCGGGGGGTTGGTCGAGCAGATCCCGAGCCTTCGGTGGGTGGACACGGGGGACCTCACCCAGGCACGGACGATCGAGCCGCTCACCGCGCTGCTGATCTCCGTGAACCGCACGTACAAGATCCGCGGCGCCGGGATCAGGATCACCGGACGCGATGCCTGGGGCCCCCCTGGCGGCTGAGCGCTCGGCTCGGAGCGGTCGGAACGCGCTGATCGCCGGCCCGGGTCGGGCGGGCGGTGCCGCGGTTTCGGCTACCCGTCAGGGTTCTGACGGGTCCGAACCTGCGGTCTTGATGGCAGAACCCTGACGCCTGGCGCGCGCGAGGCCTTCCGACCCGCTCCCGCCTCAGTCGAGCTCGACCAGCGTGTCGCCGACCTGAACGTTCTGGCCGGCCTCGACCGGGATCTCGGTGACGACGCCCTCGCGGGGGGCGGGGATGGCGTTCTCCATCTTCATCGCCTCCAGGATGCAGACGACGTCGCCGGCCTGGATCTCTTGCCCCGGCTCGACGAGGACGCGGAGGATCGTGCCCTGCATCGGCGCGGCGATCACGCTGTGCACGTGCTCGCCGCCGTGCGCTGCCTGGCGCGAGGGTGCCCGAGGGGCCGTCTCGCGACGGTGGTCGAAGATCCGGACGGGGACCCGCCGTCCGTCCACCTCGAGCAGGAGCTCGGCCGGCACGGGCGGCTTCGCGTCGGCCTCGAGCGGCGCCGGGGATCCACCCTCCGGGAGCTCGGCGTCGCGGAGCGCCTTCTCCAGCCACGTCGTCGAGTGCGTCGCCTTGCGGAACGCCCTCGTGCCGAGGATCCAGCGGTGGAGCGGGATCGTCGTGGGGACGCCCTCGACGTGGTACTCGCCGAGCGCGCGATCCATCCGCGCGATCGCGCGGCCCCGGTTCTCCGCGGAGACGACCAGCTTGGCGAACATCGAGTCGTAGTCGGGCGGGATCTCTCGGCCCGCCCGAACGGCCGAGTCCACCCGGACGAACGGGCCCGACGGTTCGCGGTAGCTGCTGATCCGGCCGGGACCCGGGAGGAAGTTGCGGGCGGGATCCTCTGCGTTGATCCGGCACTGGATCGCGTGGCCGACGGGGCGAACGTCCGTGAGGTCGAGCTTCTCGCCGAGCGCCACCCTGATCTGCATCGCGACGAGGTCCAGGCCGGTCACCATCTCGGTGACCGTGTGCTCCACCTGCAGTCGCGTGTTCATCTCGAGGAAGTAGAAGCTGCCCTCCTCGTCGACGATGCACTCGACGGTGCCGGCGTTCACGTAGCCCGCCTCTTTGGCGAGCGCCATGGCCGCCTCGCCGATCCGCGAGCGGAGGTCCGCGTCCACGACGGGCGACGGGGACTCCTCGATCAGCTTCTGGTGCCGGCGTTGGACCGAGCAGTCCCGCTCGCCAAGGAAGAACACGTTCCCGCGCGCGTCGGCGATCACCTGCGCCTCGACGTGGTGTCCCTGGTCGATGTAGCGCTCGAGGAGCACCTCCGGTCGGCCGAAGTACGCCTGCGCCTCGCGCGCGGCCCGGGCCAGGGCGCTCTCGAGCTCCTCGGGCTTGCGCACGACGTGCATCCCCCGCCCGCCGCCGCCGAACGCGGCCTTCACGAGCACGGGGTAGCCGATGCGCTCGGCCTCCGCGGCCGCGCTCCCGGCCGTGATCGGCTCGGGGGTGCCGGGGACGATCGGGACGCCGACCCGGTCCGCCGCCTGTCGGGCGGCGGCCTTGTCGCCCATCATCTCGATCGCGTCCGCGGCCGGACCGATGAACGTGAACCCCGACTCCGTCACCGCCCGCGCGAAGTGCGCTCGTTCGGACAGGAACCCGTAGCCGGGGTGGATCATCGTGGCCCTGGCCTTCGACGCCGCCTCGAGGATCGCGCCGAGCGAGAGATAGGAGTCGGCGGGCAACGCCGGCCCGATCCGGTGGGCCTGGTCCGCCATCTCGACGTGCAACGCGTCGCGGTCGGCGTCGCTGTAGACGGCGACCGACGTGTACCCGAGCTCCCGGATCGTTCGGATGATGCGAACCGCGATCTCGCCACGGTTCGCGATCAGGATCCGAGGTTTCGCCACAGTCCAGCTCCGGCAGCCGATAATCGGGTACGCCCGAACGGGAGTCAAACGTCCGATGCTCTCCGAAGGCTCGCTGCGTCGAGCGCTCGAACGCGCGGGGCTGCAGGCTCCCGTGCGGTACGACGAGGTTACCGGCTCCACCCAGGCGACGGCGCTCGAGCTGGCGTCCGCGGGCACGCCCGAGTGGACCCTCGTGGCCGCCGGTCACCAGACGGAGGGGCGCGGCAGGCTCGGCCGGACCTGGTCGGACGAGCCGGGACGGTCGCTGATGTTCTCGGTCGTGCTCCGCCCGGAGCTCGCCCCGGACGCCGGCGGACTGGTCACGCTGCTGGCCGGCTCCGCCCTGGCGCGGGCGTGCCGAGAGGTCGCCGGACAGGACGCCGCGTGCAAGTGGCCGAACGACGTCCTCGTCGACGATCGGAAGGCGGCGGGCATCCTCGCCGAGTCGCGCGTCGCCGACGGTCGGTTCGAGCACGTGGTGATCGGGATCGGTGCGAACCTTCGAGAACCACCGCCGGAGGTTCCGGGAGCGGGTGCGGTGCAGGCCGAGGGGACCGAGCTCCTCGATGCGTTCCTCGCGGCCTTCGTCGGCGGGTACCGTCCGGCGGATCCGGCGTTCGGCGCGGAGGTGATCTCCGTCTACCGGGGCGTGTGCGCGACCCTCGGGACGCGTGTCCGTGCGACCAGCGATCGAGGAACGATCGAGGGTGACGCCGTCGACGTCGACGAACGTGGTGGGCTCGTGGTTCGTACGGTGTCGGGGGACGAGACCGTTCGTTTCGGCGAGGTGGAGCGGCTGGAGTAGGATTCGCGCATGCCCTTCCCGCGCAGGCTCCTCATCGAGAGCGAGGAGCTCGTGCTCGAGATCCGGCCCCACTGGATCGCGTTGGTTCTGCCGGCGATCGGCACGCTCCTGATCCTCGTCGGACTCGGCCTCGCGATCGGCTACGCGCCGGACGACGGCACGGGTCGCAGCGCGGCCGTCTGGGGGGCCACGGCGATCGCGGTCTTCCTGCTCGTCTGGTACCCCCTCCGCAGGTTCATCTCGTGGGCGACGTCGTGGTTCGTCGTCACGTCGGATCGGGTGATCCATCGCGAGGGGTGGATCGCGAAGCGCTCGATGGAGATCCCGCTCGAGGCGATCAACGACGTGCGCTTCCACCAGGGGGTGCTCGAACGGATCATCGGGGCGGGCGACCTCATCATCTCCTCGGCGAGCGAGTACGGACGCCAGGTGTTCGGCGACATCCGCGAACCCGAGGACGTCCAGAAGACGATCTACCACCAGGGCGAGCTCAACAAGCAGCGGATGTACCACGGCCGACCGGCTGCTCCGGCACCCGAGGACGCCGGCTCGTCGCCGGCGTCGGCCTCGACGACCGGCGAGCTCGAGCGACTCGCGGAGCTTCGGGACCGAGGCGTGCTCACCGAGGCGGAGTTCCAGACGCAGAAGAAGAAGATCCTGGGCGGGTGACGCCGCGGCCGTGGCGACCGCCGACGAACCTTGCCCGCGCTCGTGGTCGCTGCCTAAGCTCAGGGCGATGCCATCGTTGACCGCTCGGCAGGCACGATCCGCACTGGTGCTCGCGGTGGTCGTGCTGTCGTGGGTCGTCGCTTCGCAGGCCGAGGACGAGCCCGGTCGGAACTTCTCGACGGACTCCACCGACACGGCCGCGATCGAGTCGGTGTCCACGATCGAACTCGTCACGGCAGACCGGCCGACGGTCTTCCCGACCGCCAAGCGCGGCGAAGGACTCCGGCCGATGCCGGGCACGCCGCCGGCCGGACCGGCGCTCGATGCCGCGTCATCGTTCGCATGGCTCGCCTGGCGATCCGGTTCGATCGGGTGGTCCCCGCCGATCACGCTGCATCTCGCCGGGCGAGCGCCACCCCGGATCGCCGGCGACTGACCGCTACGACCGCACGCCCGGGTCACGCCGGGACGGTCGGGACGACGTCGCGACGCGGGGCCGCGGCTCGCGCGTCCGGATCAAGGGGGTATGGATCATGACCACGGCCGATGCCGTTCGCGAGCGAGCGCTCACGCTCGCCCGCTCGGAGACCGAACGCGACGACGCGCTGCGCGACCTGAAGGAGTGCTGCGGGGATCGGCGCGTCTCCGCGGTCAGGGCTCGACAACAGCTGGTGGCGTGGCTGGACAGCGAGGCCGATCAGCGCGACGCGATGCGGGCGATCGAGCTGCTGGACGAGCTGCTCGAACGCCTGCCGGCCTGACCGTCATGGGGCTCCGCGACACGATGGATCGACCGGCATCGCGAACGAGGCTCGGGTCGATGCTCGACGGTCTGGGCTTCGCGGCGATCGCGATCGGGTTCGTGCTGATGACCCTCGGCATCCTCGAGATCGGAGGGCTGTTCAACGTCTCGCTCGGTCTGATGCTGGTCATGGGCGGTTGCCTCGTGATGTTCGTTGGCACGAGGGGGCCTGAAGAGGACGCGGAGGAGGCGTTCCGTCGACAGTTGGAGGACCTCTGAGGAGGGGAGGGAGTAGCCCATGGCGGTCGTGAAGGAGGTCGCGCTTCCCGGGATCGGCGTTCGGTACGAGTTCGTCACGCAGGACGGCAGCCGGGTCGGTGTGGTGCACCACCGGTCGGGCATCCGCGAGCTCGTGCTGTTCGAACGCGACGACCCGGACACGTCGCACGACCTCCTTCGGCTCGGTCCCGAGGACGGCCGCACCCTCGCGGAGCTGCTCGGCGTGTCGCAGGTGTCCAAGGAGCTCGCGGAGCTCGAACGGGACGTGGCGGGGCTCGCCGTCGACCGGCTGCCGCTCGCGAGCGACTCGGCGTTCGCTGGCCGCAGGATCGGCGACACGGGTGCGCGGACGCGGACCGGCGTCTCGATCGTGGCCGTCCTTCGAGGCGACGCGGCGCTCCCCGCCCCGGGTCCGGAGGCCGAGCTCCTCGGCGGGGACGTCCTCGTCGTCGTCGGCACGCCGAGAGGGATCGAGGAGCTCGCGGTCCTGCTCCGCTCCGGGTGAGCGGTGCACGACTCGCTGTTCCTGATCGAGCTCGGCGGCGTCGTCCTGCTGCTCGCGATCCTCGCGAGGCTCGCCCTGCGGTTCGGCTTCTCGCCGATCCCGCTCTACCTGCTCGCTGGCCTCGGGTTCGGACAGGGCGGCGTGGTGCCCCTGGTCACCGCGGACGAGTTCATCGCCGCCGGCGCTGAGATCGGCCTCATCCTCCTGCTGTTCACGCTGGGGCTCGAGTACTCGGCCCGCGAGCTCGTCGACGCGCTCCGGTCGAACGCGTTCGTAGGGGGCGTCGACCTCCTCGTGAACTTCGTACCGGGGTTGGCCGCGGGGCTGCTGCTCGGGTGGGGGATCGTGCCCGCCGTGTTCCTCGGCGGGATCACGTACATCTCGTCCTCGGGCGTCGTTGCCCGGACGCTCGACGACCTGGGATGGATGGGGAACCGGGAGACGCCGATCGTGCTCGCGATCCTGGTCATGGAGGACCTCGTGATGGCGGGGTTCCTCCCCCTCGTGACGTTGCTGCAGGTCGGGGGAGGCGCCGCGAAGGTCGTGCTCTCGGTGGGGGTCGCCGCGCTGGTGGTGGTGGTCGTCCTGGCGATCGCCGCGCGGTACGGGCCGGCCGTCAGCCGGGCCGTCTTCAGCCACTCGGACGAGGCGCTGCTGTTCGGGATCCTCGCCGTCCTGCTGCTCACCGCCGGCGGGACGCAGGCGCTGAACGTCTCGGCCGCGGTCGGCGCCTTCCTGGCCGGGATCGCGTTCTCGGGTCCGGCGGCCGACCGTGCCCGCTCGCTGCTGGTTCCGCTCCGCGCGGTGTTCGCCGGCACCTTCTTCCTGTTCTTCGGCTTCCAGGTGGATCCGGGGACGATCCCCGCGGCGCTCCCCGCCGCGTCGGCCCTGGCGCTGGTCGGTGCCGTCACCAAGGCGTTCACCGGCTGGTTCGCGGCTCGGCGCGCGGGGATCGGTCCTCGAGGGCGGACCCGAGCCGCCGTCGGCCTGATCGCCCGCGGCGAGTTCTCGATCGTGATCGCGGGCATCGCGATCGTGAGCGGTGCCGAACCCGATCTCGGCCCGCTCGCCGCCGTGTACGTGCTGGTGCTGGCGATCGCCGGTCCGATCCTGGCGCGGGGGGTCGACCGCCGCGTCGCGTCGGGCGCACCCCGTTCGCCGTCGGTGGGCCGCGGCTGAACGACCGGCCTCAGCCCTCCGAGAGCGGCGCGCGCCGGACCGCCGCCAGCTCCGCCTCCCCGAGGACCAGCACGAGGTCGCCGGCCTGCAGGGTCACGTCGCGAGGCGGATTCGCCGTGATCTGGCCGCCCGTATGCCGGATCGCGAGGACCGTCGCCGAGCCGAGCGCGTCGCCGACCGGCCGACCGGCGAGCGGCGACTCCGCGTCGACCCGGACCTCCTCGAGCTTCATCGACGACGCATCGGCGGTCTCGAGCTCGACGACGTCGCTCACCCGCGGGCGCATCGCGACGAGTGCCATGTGCCGCCCGCTCGACACGAACGGCGAGACCACCCGGTCGGCGCCGGCCCGGAGGAGCCGTTGGTCCGATCCCGGTTCGGACGCGCGAGCGACGATGAACAGCTCGGGGTTCATCCCTCTGGCGACGAGCGTGATGTAGACGTTCGTCGCATCGGAGTCGACGGCGCTCACCAGGCCCCGGGCCCGCTCCACGCCCGCGCGTCGCAAGGTCGACTCCTGGGTGGGGTCGTCGATCACGTACGCCACGCCGTCGGACTCCATCCGCTCGACGAGGGCCTCCTCGAGGTCGATCACCACGAAGGAGGCGCGCTCGGCCTCGAGCTCGCGGGCGACGGCGCGTCCGACGCGCCCGTAGGCGCACACGATGAAGTGGTTCGACATGCCGTCGATCCGTCGCTGCATC
>DATFEU010000346.1:0-6253 GCA_035250725.1 Actinomycetota bacterium | reverse complement strand
GATCGCGGCGCTCGCCGACTCGTTCCCGGTGGACCCGGTCGAGAAGCGCGCGAAGGACGCGGGCCTGCAGTACGTCAAGCTCGAGGGCGAGGTCGGCATCATCGGCAACGGCGCGGGGCTCGTGATGTCGACGCTCGACGTGGTGAAGCTGGCCGGGGCCGACTCGGCGAACTTCCTCGACGTGGGCGGCGGCGCGAGTGCGGAGGTGATGGCGATCTCGCTCGAGGTGATCCTGTCCGACCCCGACGTGAAGAGCGTCCTCGTGAATATCTTCGGAGGCATCACGCGGTGCGATCTCGTCGCCGAGGGCATCCTCGGGGCGCTCCAGCGGGTCACGCCCGAGGTCCCGATCGTGGTCCGGCTGGACGGGACGAATGCGGAGGAGGGTCGCCGGATCCTCGCCGACGCGAACCACCCCCGGATCGTTCCCGCCGAGACGATGCTCGAGGCTGCCGAACGCGCCGCCGAGCTCGCGCGAGGGGGTTCGGGGGGCTCAAGGAGCGAGCTCGAACGCGCGAGCGGTAGCCCTCCGAAGAAGGACGGCGGCGCCTGATGGCGATCCTCGTCGACGAGGGGACGAAGGTCGCGGTCGCCGGCATCACGGGCTCGGAGGGCACGTTCCACGCGCTGCGGAACCGCTCGTACGGGACGCGGGTCGTCGCGGGCGTGACACCGGGCAAGGGCGGGCAGGGCGTCGAGGGCATCCCGGTGTTCGACACGGTGGCCGACGCCGTCGAGGCGACGGGGGCGAACACCTCGCTGATCTTCGTACCGGCCCGGTTCGCCGCCGAGGCGATCTACGAGGCTGCGGACGCGGGCGTCGGGCTCATCGTCTGTATCACCGAGGGCATCCCGGTCCGCGACATGGCGCGGGTCGTCGTGTCGCTTCGGGGGACGGGCGCCGCGCTCGTCGGTCCGAACTGTCCGGGCGTGATCTCGCCCGGACGTTCGAACGTCGGCATCATCCCGGGTGAGATCTGCACGCCCGGTCGCGTTGGCCTCGTGAGTCGCAGCGGCACGCTCACGTACCAGATCGTCCACGAGCTCACGCAGCGGGGGATCGGGCAGTCGACGTGCGTCGGCATGGGCGGCGACCCGGTGCACGGGATCGGGTTCATCGAGTCGCTCGAGCGGTTCGAGGACGACCCCGACACCGACCTCGTGGTCGTGATCGGTGAGATCGGCGGCGACGACGAGGAGCGCGCGGCGGAGCACATCCGCGACCGCGTGACGAAGCCGGTCGTCGCCTATATCGCGGGGTTCACGGCGCCGCCCGGCAAACGGATGGGCCATGCCGGCGCGATCATCACGGGCTCGAGCGGGACGGCGCAGGGCAAGACCGAGGCACTCGAGGCCGTCGGGGTGAAGGTCGGACGGACCCCGACCGAGGTCGCCGAGCTCGTCCAGGCCGCCGCGCCGTGAGCCTCGTCGAGCCCGCCAGGTCGTGACGTCGGGCCGGGCGGGGGCTGCCGGCCCGGTCTGGTCGTTCGCCCTCGCGCGGGGCGCGCTGGCCTTCGTGGCGGTCGCCGCCGTGGGGATCGTCGCCGCGCTCGCCGCCTCGCTCGCCGGTCTCCGGGTCCCGGTTGGCGACCTGTTCCGGGTGGGCCTGTTGTACCTCGGGCCGTTCCACCACGTCCCGGTCGTCGTCGAGGGCGAGCTCGACCTCGGCGCCGTCCCGTTGCCGAACAGTCCGCCGAGCGGCGTGACGACGGTCGAGATCGGGATCGCGCTCCTCTCGGTCACCGCCATCGCGGTCTGGCTGCTGTTCGGCTCGGGCCGCACGGTCGCCGACCGAGCGGGGGGTGGGTTGGCCGACCGGGTCCTCGCGGGCACGCTCGTCGCTCCGAGTTACGCCGTGCCGGTACTCCTCGCGGCGCTCCTCGTCGAGATCGAGGAGCCGGTGCGTCTCGGGTCGTTCGTCTCCGGGTCCATCCGGGTGGGGCTGGCGCCGTGGCAGGCCCTCCTGTTCCCGTTCGGCATCGCGGCGGCAGCCGGCGCGGCCGGGGGCCTCTGGTCGTGGTGCCGCGACCAGGGCGCCGACCGGCGAGCCCGCACGGTCGAGGCCTCGGCGATCGGCGGCCTGCGGATGTTCGCGCTCGCGGTGCTGCTCTCCATCGCAGGGCTGTTCGTGGCGGGCGTCGTGCAGCCCGACGAGGTGGTCGCGGTGCTCACGCCATCCACCGCGAGGTACTACCGGACGGCGTTCGAGCGACCAGGGCAGGGCGCCGTGCTCATGGCCCATCACCTCGCGGTCGTCCCCAACGAGGCGCTGTGGACCCTCGTGCCCGCCCTGAGCAGGTGCGACGTCATCCGCGGCGGACCGGAGGCCGACGTGCTCTGCTACGGGCGGTTCCCGCACGGGTTCGAGCGGGTGATCGAACCGTTGCTCGCCGGCGTCCCCGTACCTCCGCTGAAGCCGGGGGTCGAGTACCGGCGCGCACCCGCCGGGTACTTCCTGTTCCTCCTGGTGCCCGCGATCGCCGCGGTGCTCGGCGGCCGCGCCGCTGCGCGACGCCGAGGCGTCGTCGGAAGATCGGCGATGCCGATCGGGGCGGCGAGCGGTCTCGTCTTCGGCGCGCTCGTCGGTGCCGCCACCGTGCTCGCGGGTGTCACGGTCTCGTACGGGTCGACGTTGGTCGAGGGGTCGGGGGGGAGCCTGTGGATCGGGCCCGAGCCGCTCGGGGGTGCCCTCCTCGCCGCGATGTGGGGGGTCGCCGGCGGCGCGATCGGCGCGGCGACGGTCGGACTCAGACCCCGGCGTCCCGGTACGCCGGGAGCAGGAACACCACGAGCAACACGCTGACGACGATCCCCGTAATGAGCATCGCGCGCGCCATGCGCGGATCCACGTCCCGGTTCACGAGCCACGCGATGAGACCGCCGAGCCACCCCATGAAGATCGGGAGGAGCCACCACGCACCGCTCACCCGGCGGCGGGGGAACCCGCTCGCGGCGAGCGGAAGAGGTTGCGCCGATCCGGTCGCGGCCGGGGTGCCGACCACGGCTGGGGCTCCGAGCATCCCGACCTCGGCGCTCTCCGGCTCCTGGGAAGAGAACGCGAGCCAGGCCTCACGCCACCCCTGATCGGTCCTGGGGAAGCGGGACACGGGACCCCGGCCCCCCTGCCGGTCCCAGATGCCGAAGAAGTCCCCCCCGTAGCCCAGGAGGTACCGGCGACCCGAGTGGGTGAATTGCAGCGCCTCGTCCGCGGTTTCCCCCGGTGGTGCGGGGAGGTCGGCCTCCGTGAGCATGCTGCCGCAGAAGCGGCACTTGATCGCCTCGTCCCGGATCTCCTCCGCGCAGAACGGGCACGTCTTCATGTCCGAGCATGGTACGCCGCGTCCACCGGCCCGGGATGAAGCGGGGGCCCGGCGAGAGCCGGGCCCCCGCTTCGCGACGTCGTCTCGAAGCTCACATGGTCGGGCCGGTGTCGCTCGGCGGTGGGGGAGGTGCCGCGCCGCCGCCGAAGCCGCCGCCGCCGCCCGCCTGGTGTTCCTGCCACCGCATCCAGCCGCCGTAGCCGAGCACCAGCGCAAGGATGATGCCGATCCACGCGAACAGGTACAGCGCCTCGCTGTCGATGATGATCTTGAGGATCGTGAAGGCCACGATCAGGCCCGCGAGCGCCGCGCTGATCAGCGCCTTCGGCGCGTTGACCTCGACGCCGCCGATCGCCATGCCCTCCCACGCGACCAGCGCGATCGCGAGCAGCAGGTTCAAGACGCCGATGCCCGAGGCACCGCTCGCCGAGGCGCACGCTCCGGGAAGGTCGACTCCGAGGTCGACGCACACGCGTTGCCAGGGAAGGAAGAGGTCGATGATGTACAGCACGCCGGCGATCAGCAGGATCTTGCTCGCCGTCGACACCTTCGACATGTCGAACCCTTTGGCTTGGGACACTCCACGCTCCTTTCCGGGTTCCCCCGGTCCGCGATGCCGGGCGGTCCCGCGCTCGCGGCGCCCGGGTCGCGCCTATCGAACACCGGGCGAGTAGGAGAGTCAAATGTCTGACGCATCTCGGGATGTCGTCGGTCGGCCCGTGCTCAGATCCGCACGCGCGCAGGCCGCTCCGCCGTCCGGCCGGCGACGACGCATGCGCCGCACGCCACGATCCCGGAGACGAGGGCCATCCAGGGTCCGAGCCAGGGTCGTGAGAAGGCCGGAGGGAACGGGATCGCGAGAGCGGCTGCGACGGCCACGACGGCGCCCAGCGTGGCGGCCACGGTGTCCCAGCGCCGGGTCCGAAGCGCCGGGCGGCGCTGGGCGAGGGTGAGCACGAGCCCCACGATCGCCGTGACCCCCGCCACCATCGACCAACGAGCCGTCTGGCCCCACGCCCCGAACGCCTCGGAGCCGGGCCCGAAGCGACTCCACGGCAACGCCGTGGAGAGGACTCCCATCGCGAACCCGACGCGCGCGACCGTCCTGGCGCGGGCATCCGGGGCACGGAAGCCGTTCTCGGGCTCGGACGGGGCGTCGGGTCCCAGCACCTCGCTCAGACACTCGTTCCCGAACACCTGGCCGCGGACCGGCGTCGCGCAGACGAGACACAGGGTCCGGCCGCATCCGTCGCAGCGCCCGATGCTCGCAGATCCGGGGTGGCGCGCGCACCGTTCGAGTCCCTTGACTGGTCGCTCGTCGCCCGCCACGAGGGACAGCGTACCGTCGAGGCGAGGTTTGACAGCGCCGCCGAGCCGTCCCTAGCGTGCGCACCGTGACGGACCCCCGTGTCGCCGTGCTGGCCTCCGGTGAGGGGACGAACGTCCAGGCCCTCCTCGACGATCCGGTCGTCGGTCCGTGGGTGGCGCTCGTCCTGAGCGATCGGGGGGAAGCGCGAGCCCTCGAACGGGCGCGAGCGGCCGGGGTCCAGACGCTCACGCTGCACGTGCCCGGTGGTGGACGAGACGCGTTCGACCAGCCGCTCCTGGAGCTGTTGAGGGACCGGGGCATCGACCTGGTCGCCCTCGCGGGGTTCATGCGGATCGTGGGTCCGCGATTCGTCGCCGGCTACGCGGGCCGGATCATCAACGTGCATCCGTCGCTGCTTCCTGCCTTCCCCGGGACGAGCGCCGTCGCCGACGCGCTCGCGTGGGGGGTCAAGATGACCGGCGTCACCGTGCACCTCGTCGACGAGGAGGTGGACCACGGTCCGGTCGTGTTCCAGGAGGCCGTGCGGGTGGAGCCGGACGACCACTGGGACGCGCTCGAGGCTCGGATCCACGAGGTCGAGCATCGGCTGCTCCCGGCCGCGGTCCGCGCGATCGGCGAGGGTCGCGTGAAGGTGGACGGTCGCCGGGTCCGAGTCCTCGACGAGGCGCCCGCGTGAGCGACGCGCGTCCGATCCGCCGGGCGCTGCTCGCGGTCTACGACAAGCACGGCGTCGTCGAGCTCGCCCGCGGACTGGAGGAGCTCGGCGTCGCGCTCGTCTCATCCGGCGGGACGGCGGCAGAGCTCCGCGCGGCGGGGGTTTCGGTCACGCCGGTGGAGGAGGTGACCGGGTTCCCCGAGATGCTCGACGGCCGGGTGAAGACGCTCCATCCCAGGATCCACGCCGGCATCCTCGCCGACCGTCGGAAGCCGGGACACGAGCAGGAGCTCGCGGAGCAGGGCATCGAGCCGATCGATCTCGTCGTCGTGAACCTCTATCCGTTCCGCGAGACGGTTGCGAACGGCGCGAGCGAGGACGAGGCGATCGAGAAGATCGACATCGGGGGGCCGGCGATGGTCCGGGCCGCCGCGAAGAACTTCGCGTCGGTCGCGGTCGTGGTCCGACCCGAACGCTACGACGCGCTCCTGGCCGCGCTTCGCTCGGACGGCGGGCTGTCGCTCGGCCTCCGACGGGAACTCGCGTCCGAGGCGTTCGCGCACACGGCGGCCTACGACGCCGCCGTGGCCGGATGGTTCGGTTCGAACGAGGACGCGCTCCCGTCGTTCGTCGGATCGGCGCTCGAGAAGTCGCACGACCTCCGGTACGGGGAGAACCCGCACCAGCGCGGAGCGCTCTACGCGGACGCGGCCGGCCTCGGCGTGCTCGGCGGTGCGAGGGTCCTCGTCGAGGGCAAGGAGATGTCGTTCAACAACTGGCTCGACGTGGACGCCGCACTGACGCTCGCGGGCGATCTCGACCCGCTCGGGCCTGCCGCGGTGATCGTCAAGCACAACAACCCCTGCGGGGCCGCCGTCGCGAGCTCGTGCGCATCGGCCTACGCGGCGGCGTTCGAGTCCGACACGGTGAGCGCGTTCGGCGGGATCG
>DATFEU010000339.1:0-2369 GCA_035250725.1 Actinomycetota bacterium | reverse complement strand
TCCGACGTACACGACGTCCTGATCTCGAAGCCGTTCGCGCACGTCCGGTAACGGCGTCGCGAACAGCGAGAGGTGCGACGTGTTGGCCTGGGGCGTGAGTCGTTCGTAGAACCGGACGACGTATCGGGCGTCGTCGCCGGTTGCCGTGGCGAGGAAGCAGACGTTCGGCCGCTCCTTCCCGGTCAGGCCGAGGATGAAGCGATCGATCGGTGACGGGTCCACATCGGAGAACCCCCCACCCCCGAACGCGACGATGTGTTGGTCGGTCACGTCGCCGCCTACGAGGTGTAGACGCCCCCGGGGTCGAGCTCGGAGCGGATCAACCGAAGCTCTTCCTCGCTCGGCGGGGGCGTTTCATCAACGCGCTGGGCGACCCGTGGCTCCCAGCCCATGTTCTCTCGGACGTCCTCGATCGAGACCCCGGGATGCACGGTGAGGAGCGTCATCTCGCCCGTCTCCTCGCCGAACCCGAACGTCGCGAGGTCGGTGACGACGCTGGTCGGCCCGCTGCCGAACCATCCCCGCGCCCGGTCGTGCGCCGGGTCGCCGGAGTGGCCAGGGGACGTGCGGAAGTCGAGCCGCTCGACGAACGACCGCTTCGCCTGGCGCATGATCACGAGGATCCTCCGCGCGTGGATCGCGATCTCGCAGGCGCCGCCTGAACCCGGCAGGCGCACCTTCGGCGACCCGTACTCGCCGATCACCGTGGTGTTCAGGTTCCCGAACCGATCGATCTGCGCCCCGCCGAGGAACGCCGCGTCGATCAGGCCGGCCTGCAGGTAGAAGGCGAACAGCTCGAACATCGAGGTGACCGCGGTCGACCCGGACACGAGCGTCGGGTCGCCGATCGACAGCGGGAGCCGCTCTGGGCGCGCGCCGAACACTCCCGCCTCGTAGACGAGCTGGAGCTCGGGGGCCACCGTCCGCTGGGCGAGGTTGCAGACGATGTTCGGCAGGCCGACGCCGACGAAGCAGTTACGCTCGCCCGCGAGCGTCCGGGCGCTCGCCGCGATCATGAGCTCGTTCTTCGTGTAGCCGTTCTCGCTCACGAGTAGTCCCCGTAGTTCACCTCGCCGGACGACCGCTCGCCCGGCTCCAGCGCCTCCCAGCGGTCCCCCATGCGCTCGACGTACTCTGCGTGGCCCTCGAGCCCGTAGACCCACTCCTTCAACCAGCCCTCGAGCGTCTCGGGGTCCTTCGAGATCCGCTCCCACTCCAGGTAGAAGGCATTGTCGCGGTCGTAGTAGCCCTGGACGTAGCTCGGGTGACACGCGTACGGCTGTTCCACGACGGCGTCGACCACGACGCCGGGGATCACGGTCCGGTTCGGGTCGCGACGGACCACCGCCTCCTCGACGACCTCCTCGCACACGACGATCACGCGCTCAGCGGCGAAGGCCGCCTCCTTCTGGCAGCCGAGCAGGCCCCAGATCTGCGTGTCGCCGGTCGCGGTCGCCCGCTGCGCGTGGACGATCGTCACGTCCGGCCGCAGCGGCGGCACGACGTACACCTCGGTGCCGTCCTCGTACGGCGAACGCATCGGCACGATGTTCGGATTCACGTTCGGGATATCGCTCTCGTAGTAGGAGCGGATCGGGAAGAACGGCAGGTTCGACGCGCCGGCGACGTACCGGCACACCATCCCGAAGTGCGAGTACTCCTCGACCTCGAGCGGCTCGGGGTCCGCACCTTCGATCCGGCGCCGAACGGCGTGGAGCGAGCCGACCCCGGGGTTGCCGAGCCACGAGAAGACCAGCTTCCGGGCGACGCCGGCGCCGATCATCTGGTCGTAGATCACGTCCGGCGTGAGGCGTGCGAGCGTGAGGTCGCGCCTGCGCTGCCGGATGATCTCGTGCCCGGCGGCGAAGCAGATCAGGTGCGTGAACCCCTCGATCGCCACGGTGTTGCCGTCGTGCACGAGCTCGGCCACGGCGTCGCGCATCGTCGCGAGCTTGCTAGCCATCGGGAGACCAACCGTCCTCGGGTCCGCGGAGCACGCAGAACTCGTTGCCCTCGGGATCGAGCATGACGGTCCAGAAGCTGCCGCCCTCCTCGACCAACCGGAACTCGGTCGCTCCGAGCGCCTTCACACGCTCGACCTCGGCGGCCATGGAGTCCGGAGACCGTAGGTCCAGGTGCAGACGGTTCTTGACCGACTTCCCCTCCGGCACGATCTGGAAGTACAACGACCAGCCGCGACCGCTTGGATCGGCGAGGACCGTGCCGTCCTCGTCGTCCTCCTCGAGCTCGTAGCCCAGCACCGCCGACCAGAAGTCGGCCATGCGTCGGGCGTCGGCACAGTCGAACGTCAACGTGTCGACGGTCGACGTCATGGGTTCAGGCGCCGCTCGCGACGTCCGTGATCGCGT
>DATFEU010000333.1:0-7016 GCA_035250725.1 Actinomycetota bacterium | reverse complement strand
TTATCAGAGCGACGATGCTCGGCGATGATCCCCGACTTCTGGGTGGTGGTCAGCGCCATGGATGCGTCAAGGCTACCAGACGGCCTGGGCGTAACCGCTGGTCAGGCTGCGGTTCGGCCTCGACGCGCATCGGCCCGCTGGCGAAGCCGGTCAGCCCGGCTCACCGCCGACGGGGGCGGTGACAACACGTCGTCGAAGGCGGCCTCCATCGGGCCCCGCCGAGTCTCGGCCCGCACGACGATCGTCCCGCTCTGGAACGGCTGGGCGGAGTCGATGACGGTGCTCACCGGGATCCCGTTCACGAACAGCCGTAGCGTCACGCTGCCGCCGGACTCGTCGAAGCACTCCGCGGCGATCCGGTTCGGCGCCTCGCCCCGAACGATCGCCGGGTGAACGACGTGCTGAAGTTCGTCGCCGTGCCCCCCACGCTCCGGCGGCAACAGCGGACCCGACACGCTGGGCGAGCCGCGGGTTCAGAAGCCCGTCGCGGACGGACCCGAGATCGGCCGCGAGGCCGGGCGGGTCTGCCCCGCAGTCGGTTCCGGTGGGATCAGTCCAGAACGGGGTGGCCGTCCGAGACGATCGTGGCGGGAAGGAGCCGTCCGACGAGCTCCCCGTTCGGCCGAACGAGGACGCGCGCGACCGCCGTCGTCGTTCCCTCGGCCGAGAAGCTCGGCCAGACGAAGTTGCCGAGCCCGTAGAAGATCGGCCGGCCCTTGTACGTGTCCATCGGCTGCAGCCGGTGCGCGTGGTGGCCGAAGATCACGTCGGCGCCCGCGTCGATCATGCGGCGAGCCTCCTCCACTTGGTACTCGCGCGGCTGGGTGTCGAGCTCGACCCCCCAGTGGATCGCGACGATCACCAGGTCGGCGTTCGCCTCGGCCTCCTCGATCGCGCGGAGCGCCCGCGGGAAGTCGTGGCCCACCGAGGTGCCGACCTCGTCGCCGACCGCCACCTGCGTGTCGGGATCGATCACCTCGCCCACGCCGACGATCCCGATCCTCCACCCGCCGACGTCGACGTACGCCGGCGCGTCGGCCTCCTCCTGTGAGGCTCCCGCCCCGACCGGCACGATGCCGGCGCGGCGCAGGTTGCGCACCGAGTCCAGGAGGGCATCGGGACCGTGGTCGAACCCGTGGTTGTTCGCGAGGCTCGCCACGTCGATCCCCGCGTCCACCGCCTCGTCGAGCGCATCGGGGTCGCACCGGAACACGAACGTCTTCGCGAGCGGCGCCACGATGTCGGTCGACGGGCACTCGTGGTTGATCACGGTGAGGTCGTCTCGCCGGAACAGGCCGTTCAACCCACTCCACGCCCACCCGTAGCCGTTCGACGCGAATACCGGGATGTAGCTCGGGTCCAGGCTCACGTCTCCCGTCCCGTGGATCAGGAGCGGCTCCTTCGGCTCCTCGGTCGGCGAGGGGTTGGACGCCGGCTCGTCGCTGGAGCTCGTCGCCGGCGCGTCCGTGGCGGCGGCGGTCGTCTCGGAGCCCCCGGGTTCATCGTTGTCGCCGTCGCGTCCAACGAGGTAGGCCGCGATCCCGACCGCGATCCCGAGCGCGATGAGCGCGAGCCCGAACGGGATCCTCGCGCGCCGCGCGTGCCGGGCCGTCATCGTCTCCTCACGCTCCGTCCCCGACGATCTCGCGGGTGCGCCGCACGTCGCCGGCGATCGCCTTCGCCAGCTCGTCCGGCGAGTCGAACCGCTCCTCGTCGCGCAGGTATGCCCAGAATTCCACCGCGAGGTCGCGACCCACGAGGTCCCCTTCGAACTCGAGCAGGTACGACTCCACGTGCAGCGGTTCGGTTCCGAACGTGGGATTCGTCCCCACGCTGATCGCGGCGACGTGGGCGTCGCCGCGGTCCAGGGCACGCCCCGCGTAGATCCCCCGGCCCGGAAGCAGGAGGCGCGGCCACGTGCGCAGGTTGGCGGTCGGGAAGCCGAGCGCGTGACCGCGTCCGGCGCCGGTCACCACGGTCCCGTCGAGCACGAAGCGCCGGCCGAGCGCCCGCTCCGGCCACTCGAGGTCACCGCCGCCGAGCGCCTCCCGGATCGAGGTCGAGGACACCGCGCGTCCGTCCAGTTCGAGGAGCCCGACGCGCTCGGCCGAGAAGCCGTGCGAGGGCCCTCGCTCCATGAGGAGCTCGACGGTTCCTGCCGCGCGGTGCCCGAACGTGAAGTTCGCGCCCACCACGCAGTGGACGGCGTGGAGCCCTCCGGCGAGGACGTTCGCCACGAAGTCGTCCGCGCTGCGGCGGCTGAACTCCGGCGTGAACTCCAGGACCACGAGCACGTCGATCCCCGCCTCCTGGATCTGCCCGGCCTTGCGATCGACCGTCGTGAGCAGCCGCGGCTCCGAGCCCGGCGCGAGGACCTCGCGCGGATGGCGGTCGAAGGTGACCGCGACCGCGGGGACGCCGCGGTCTCGCGCGGCCTCCGCCGTGCGTTCGAGCACCGCGCGATGCCCGAGGTGCACGCCGTCGAAGAACCCGACCGTGACCACGGTTCGCTCCGCGTCGACGGGGAGGGTGTCGAGGCCGTGCAACCGCTCCATGCACGGCAGGGTAGCGAACGGCCGCTCCCTATCCGAGCAGGGACGCCGCGTGATCGGGGACGTACGTGAACTCTTCGCGGGGCGGGCGAACGTAGCCTTCGTCGCTCTGCCGGGCCGGCACCTCGATCTCCTTCGCGCGCCGTTCCTCGTAGGGGATCATCGAGAGCAGGTGCGCGATGCAGTTCAGGCGCGCCCTCGGCTTATCGTCCGCCTCGACCACGTACCACGGCGCCTCGGGGACGTCGGTGTGCACGAACATCTCGTCCTTCGCGCGCGAGAAGTCCACCCAGTGCGTCCGAGAGAGCAGGTCGGTGTCCGAGAGCTTCCACCGTCGCATCGGGTCGTCGATCCGAGAACGGAAGCGCCGCTCCTGCTCCTCGTCGGAGACCGAGAACCAATACTTCAACAGCACGATCCCGTCCTCGACGATGAGGCGCTCGAGGATCGGCACCTGGCGCAGGAACCGCCGATGCTCCTCCGGCGTGCAGAAGCCGAGCACCTTCTCGACGCCTGCGCGGTTGTACCAGCTGCGGTCGAACAGCACGATCTCGCCCGCCGACGGGAGGTTGGCGATGTATCGCTGGAAGTACCACTGCGTCTGCTCGCGCTCCGTCGGTTTCGGCAACGCCGCGATCCGCGTGACGCGCGGGTTCATGTACTGGGTGACGCGCTTGATCGTACCGCCCTTGCCGGCGGCGTCGCGTCCCTCGAAGATCACGACGATCCGAGCGCCCGTCGCCGCGACCCAGTCCTCCAGCTTCACGAGCTCCTCCTGGAGGCGGCGGAGCTCCTTCTCGTACACCTTCTTCGAGAGCTTGCTGCCGCGATCCTCCGCATCGCGGTGCTTCGAGCCCTTCCTCGAGTCCTTGCGTCGGCCGTGATCGGTGTCCGTGGCCATCGATGCTCCTTCGGCGCGATCGAACTCCCCGGCATCTTCCCACGACCTCCGGCGAGGTTTCGCCTAGGCTCGACCCGTGAGGCGGACCCGGACCCTGGTCGTGACGTCCCTGGCCTGCCTGGTGGTCGCCGCCTGCGAAGGAACCCCCGTGGCCGACCGCAGCGCGCTCGCCGACGACGCAGTCACCGTCGGGTCGTTCAACTTCCCCGAGAGCGTGCTGCTCGCCGAGCTCTACGCGCAGGCGATGGAGTCGTCGGGCTACCGGGTGGAGCGGGAGCTCGCGCTCGGCACGCGCGAGCTCGTGATCCCGGCCCTGGCCGGCGGACTCGTGGAGTTCGTCCCCGAGTACGCCGGGAGCGGCCTCGACTTCCTCGCGGGCGCGGGGGCCGCCTCCGCGGACCGGGATGCCACGTATGGGGCGCTCGTCAAGCACCTCTCGCCGCTCGGGGTGGTGGCCCTCGAGACGTCCCGGGCCGAGGATCAGAACGCGTTCGCCGTCACCGCAGAGACCGCCGAGCGTTTCGGCCTGGAGTCGCTCAGCGACCTCGCTGCGGTGTCGCAGCAGCTGACGTTCGGCGGCCCGCCCGAGTGTCGAGATCGCCCGCGGTGCCTGCCGGGGCTCTCGTCCCGGTACGGCATCGCGTTCGACGAGATCCTCGAGCTCGACAGCGGGGGGCCGCTCTCGGTCTCGGCGCTCCTGCAGGGAACGGTCGACGTCGCCCTGCTGTTCACGACCGACGGCGCGATCGATCGGCACGACCTCGTGCTGCTCGAGGACGACCGCCACCTGCAACCGGTCGAACACGTCACGCCCGTGATCAGGACGGAGACGGCGTTCCGGTTGGGGCCGGAGCTCGCGCGCATCGTGAACGCCGTATCCGCCGCCCTGACCACGGCCGAGCTCCGAGGCCTCAACGCCGAGGTGTCGCTCGGCGATCCTCCGTCCGACGTCGCGGCCGCGTGGCTCGCCGCCAACGGGCTCGTCGAGAGCGTCGGGTAGGGTCGGCGGCCAGCATGGATGCGACCAGCCGCGCGGAGGACGTTCGAGCGGAGTCGGGGACGATCCTGCCCGAGCCGCCCGGGAGGCGACGGCGGCCGTCGGGGGAGCCTCCCGCGCTCCCCCACAAGCTGGGTCGCTCCGGGAAGTTCTGGCTGCTCCTGGTCGGCTACTTCGTCTTCGCGATCGCCGGCTTCCTGATCTTCCCGACCCTCGAGAGCTTCTTCGAGCGGGTGGATCACGGGCGCCAGGCATGGGTCGTGAACTTCCGCAGCCCCGGACGCACGGACGCGATGCTCGTGGTCAACACGCTGGCATCGCCCTGGACGATCCGCGTCCTCCGATGGGGGATCATCCTCACGCTGGTGGTGTTCCGCCGGTGGCGGCACCTCTTCGTGTTCCTCGGCGCGATCTTCTCCGTCGAGGCGATCGCGTACATCACGTCCGAGATCATCGCCCGGCCCCGTCCGTTCGGGATCCCGATCCTCGCCGGCTGGCAGGGGTACTCGATGCCGTCCCGACCCGTCGCCGGGATCACGGTCACGCTGCTCGGCGCCGCCTACGCGCTCGTCGTGGCCGGCAAAGCGCGGTTCGCGGCCAAGTGGGTGATCGGTGTCGTGCTCGCGCTGCTGCTGCTCTCGCGGACCTACCTGGGCGTGGATCATCCGACCGACGGCGTGGCCGCCGCGGTCTTCGGCGTCGCCGTCGCCGTCGGGATGTTCCGCTGGTTCACGCCGAACGACGTCTTCCCCGTCTCCTACCGTCGGGCCAAGGCTGCGCACCTGGACGTCGGAGGCCGCCGGGGAGAGGCGATCGTGTCCGCGATCCGCGACCAGCTCGGGCTGAACGTCCTCGGCGTGAAACCCGTCGGCCTCGAGGGCTCGGGCGGTTCGACGCCGCTGCGGATCGAGGTCGGGGTCACGGAGGACCAGCCCAACCGGTACGTGTTCGCCAAGCTCTACGCGAAGAGCCACGTCCGTGCCGACCGCTGGTACAAGCTCGGCCGGACGATCCTCTACGGCGCCCTCGAGGACGAGACCCCGTTCCAGTCGGTCCGGCGGTTCGTCGAGTACGAGGACTACACGTTGCGGCTGCTGTACGAGCTCGGCGCTCCCACCCCGAGACCGTACGGCATCGTCGAGATCACCCCCGAGCGCGAGTACATGATCGTGATGGAGTTCTTCGACGGCGCGGTCGAGATCGGCGATGCCGAGATCGACGACGGGGTCATCGACCAGGGGCTCGCGCTCGTCCGGCAGCTCTGGGAGGCGGGGCTCGCCCACCGAGACGTCAAGCCGGCCAACCTCATGGTGCGAGACGGCGAGCTGAAGCTCATCGACGTGTTCTTCGTGCAGGTCCGTCCGTCGCCGTGGCGACAAGCGGTGGACCTCGCGAACATGATGCTCGTGCTCGCGCTGCGGAGCGACGCGGAGAACGTGTACCAACGCGCGCTCCGCCACTTCAGCGAGGACGAGATCGCCGAGGCCTTCGCAGCCGCTCGCGGCGTCGCGAGTCCCACGCAGGTGCGGACGCAGCTGAAGAGCGACGGTCGCAACCTCCTGGAGCGGTTCCGGAAGCTGGCACCCGCTCGCGAGCCCGTCGCGATCCAGCGGTGGAGCCTTCGACGGGTGACGTTGACGCTCGGCGTCCTGCTCGGAGGACTGCTCGTCCTGCTGCTGCTCGTCAGCAACTGGGCGGTGTTCGCGTGAGCTCGGCTCGGCGAACCACGCGGTCCGTCCTCGCGCTGCTGCTGGTCTCGGGCGTCCTCGCCGGCTGCACGATCTCGACGGGCAGGACGTCGGAGGTCAGCTGCCCGGTCGAAGACCGCGAGCTGCTGCTGCTCGCGGCGCAGGCGGTGCCCAGCGCCACCCTGATCCCGTGCGTGACCGCGTTCCCGGCGGGATGGTGGTTCGGTGGCTCGGACGTTCGCAGCGGGAACGCCCTGTTCTGGCTCGAGTCCGACCGCGCCGGGTTCCACGCCGTCGAGATCTCGCTCACGGCCTCGTGCCGAACGATCGGGGCCATCGACATGACGAACTCCACCCAGGAGGTCGGCGTCCAGGAGCTGGTCCGCGTCTACGACCTCCACCCCTTCACCGCCGATCGGTACTTCCTGTTCACCGGCGGCTGCGTCACGTATCGCTACCGGTTCGACGCCGACGCCGCGGCGACGCTCGCGCTCGAGGTGGATCAGGCGGTCACGTTCGGCCTTCGGACCGCGCTCGTCGAACGCATCGAGGATGAGTTCGGACTCACGCTGTGCGGCGCGAGCGCTCCGCCTTGCCTCGCGGGGGGATGAGGTGCTGACCGACCACCGCCGGGCGATCTGGTTGTCCGTGGGGCTGCTCGCGGCGATGGTCTTCATGTTCGTCGCGGTGGGGCGCCATCCCGAGGACGCCGCCCCGACCACCACGATCGCGTTCATCGGCGAATGGGACCTGTTGGTGTACGAGGCGATGATCGACATCCGCAACGACCCGCTCACCGCGATCGCGCTCGTGCTGAACGTGCTGGGCGGCGGCCTCGTGACGATCCCGCTGCGGTCGTTGGTCGCGATCTGGCTCGG
>DATFEU010000315.1:0-5932 GCA_035250725.1 Actinomycetota bacterium | reverse complement strand
GAGGTTCGTGAACCACTCCGCGTGGTACACGCTCGCGAGCAGCGTCGGGAAGTACAGGACCGAGCTCGCGAAGATGATCGGGATGACGCCCGCCTGGTTGACCTTGAGCGGGATGTAGGTGCTGCCGCCGGCCGTCATCCGGCGGCCGACCACGCGTTTGGCGTACTGCACGGGGATCCTCCGCTGCCCCTGCTCGATGAAGATCACCCCGACGATGATCGCTAACCCGATCAGGATCACGAACACGAACTTCGTGTTCCCCCCCGAGGCCAGGATCGCCCGCCCTTCCTGCGGCAGCCGGGAGATCACGCTCGAGAAGATCAGGATCGACATGCCGTTGCCGATCCCGCGCTGGGTGATGAGCTCACCCATCCACATGATCATCGCGGTGCCGGCGGTCATGACCAGGACGATCAGCGCGATGTTCGCGGCCGTGAACTCACCCGTGGGGAAGATGTCCACGTTGCCCAGCTGATCCGACCGGGAGTGGAACAGGAACACGAGCCCGGTCGACTGCAGGAGCGCGAGCACGACGGTGACGTAGCGCGTCCACTGGTTGATCTTCTTGGTGCCGGACTCGCCCTCCTTGCGCCACTGCTCGAGCTTGGGGATCACGACCGTGAGCAGCTGCATCATGATCGAGGCCGTGATGTAGGGCATGATCCCGAGCCCGAAGATCGCCATGCGGGTGAGCGCGCCGCCGGAGAACAGGTCGATGAACGACAGGAACCCGGCGCCGCCCTGGGATTCGAGGGCGTCGGTCAGGATGTTGATGTCCACCACCGGCACCGGGATGTGCGAGCCGAGCCGGTACACGGCGATGACGAACAGGGTGAAGAGGATCTTGTTCCGGAGATCCGGGACCTTGAACGCGTTGACGAAGGCCCTGAGCACGAGGTTCCTATCCTACTCCGTCAGCCGATGAGCTCGGCCGACCCACCGGCCCGCTCGATCTTCGCCTTGGCGGCCTCGCTGAACGCGTGGGCCCGCACCGTGAGCGCCTTCTCGAGCTCGCCCCTGGCAAGGATCTTCACCCGTCGGCCCTTATGCACCAGGCCGTGCTCGAGCAGCGCCGTCGGGTCCACCTCGGCGTCGAAGTAGCGGGCGAGCGTCTCCACGTTCACGACCGCGTATTCCTCGCGGTTGGGGTTCGTGAAGCCCTTGAGCTTGGGCACGCGCCGCTGGAGCGGCATCTGGCCGCCCTCGAACCCGAGCTTGGGGTTGTGCCTCGCACCCCAGCCCTTCGTCCCGCGACCCGCCGTCTTCCCGCGCACGCCGGCGCGGCCGCGACCGACGCGCTTGCGATCGCGCTTGGCGCCCTCCGGCGGCTTGAGGTGATGCAGCTTCACGACGACGTCCTCCCGGTCCCGGTCCCCCCGTCGTCCGAGACCTCCTCGACCCGGACGAGGTGCCCGACCTTGGCGATCATGCCTCGGATCTCGGGACGGTCGTCCTTGATGACCGAGTCGTTGATCCGGTGCAGCCCCAGCCGGCGCACCGTCTGCTTCTGGTCCTTCGGGCGGTGGATCACGCTCCGGACCTGGGTGACCCTGAGCTTCGTCACCGCCGGCCTCCCCGGTCCGGAGAGGCCTGCGCCTGGTCGCCGTAGACCTCTTCGAGCTTGGCGGCTCGGGTCGCGGACAGGCGCTGCTGCGCCGCGGCCACGGCAGCGAGCATCGGCTTGGGCGCCACCTCGTGCACCTCGAGGCCCCGCAGCCGCGCGACGTCCTCGGGCCGCTTCAGGCTCTGCAGCCCCGTCATCGCTGCCTTGACGATGTTGATCGGGTTCGACGAGCCGAGGGACTTGGACAGGATGTCCTTGATCCCGGCGCACTCGACGAGGGCGCGCACCGCCCCGCCGGCGATGACACCGGTCCCGGGGGCTGCGGGCTTCAGGAGCACCACCCCGGCGCCGTCCTCCCCCGTCACCTGGTGTGGGATCGTGGTTCCCATCATCGGCACCTCGAACATCTTGCGCTTGGCCTCTTCCACGCCCTTCGAGATCGCCGCCGGAACCTCCTTGGCCTTGCCGTACCCGAGACCGACACGCCCGGCGCCGTCACCGACGACCACGAGCGCGGCGAAGGAGAAGCGGCGGCCGCCCTTGACGACCTTGGCCACGCGGTTGATCGAAATCACCCGCTCCTCGTAGATGCTCTTCTCGCCTTGTGAGTCGTAACGGCGCATCAGATCTGTAGTCCCTTCTCTCTTGCTCCTTCGGCGAGCGCGGCGACACGCCCGTGGAACAGCCGGCCGCCGCGGTCGAACACGACCCGGTCGATCCCGGCCGCCTTCGCGCGCTCGGCCAGCAGCTCGCCGACCTCCTTGGCCGGGTCCGTCTTGCCCTTCCCCGTGGTCTTCTTGGCCCCGCCCACCCGCTCGGCCCCGCCCACCCGCACATCGTGGTCCGAGGCCGACGCGATCGTGCGAGCGGCGTCGTCGTCGATGAGCTGGGCGTAGATGTGCCGGTTCGACCGGAACACCGCCAGGCGTGGCCGCTCGGCGGTGCCGACGATCTTCGTCCGTACCCTCCGGTGGCGCCGGACCCGCGCGTCTCGTCTGGTCTTCGCGTCCATCGTCACACCGCCGCCGTCTTCGCGGCCTTGCCAGCCTTCTTGCGGACGTACTCGTTCTCGTACCGGATGCCCTTGCCCTTGTACGGCTCGGGCTTGCGGATCTTCCGGATGTTGGCTGCGATCTCGCCGACAAGCTGCTTATCGTTGCCGCGCACCACGATCTGGGTCGGCGTCGGCGTCTCGAATTCGATCCCCTCGGTCGCCGGCACGGTGACCGGGTGCGAGTAGCCCACCTGGACCTCGAGCGCCTTGCCCTTCATCGCCGCCCGATATCCGACGCCGACGATCGTCAGGCGCTTCTCGTAGCCGTTGGTCACGCCTTCGACCATGTTCGAGAGCAACGAACGGGTGAGGCCGTGCAGGCTGCGATGCAAGCTCTCGTCGCTCGGCCGCTCGACCCGGAGGACGCCCTCCTCCCGGACCACCTTCATCTCGGGGTGGACGCGCTGATTGAGCTCGCCGCGTGGTCCCTTGACCGTCACGACGGCGTCCTCGCCGACGGTCACCTCGACCCCGCTCGGGATCTCGATGGGCTGCTTCCCGATCCGACTCATCGCGCTCTCTCGCTCCCCGTCACCACACGTACGCGAGGACCTCGCCGCCGATACCTTTGCGGGAGGCGTCCTTGTCGGTCATGACCCCGTGCGACGTCGACACGATCGCGATGCCGAGGCCGCCGAGGACCCGCGGAAGCCGATCCCGGCCGGCGTAGATCCGGCGACCCGGCTTGCTCACGCGCTTCAGACCGCTGATCGTGCGCTCGCGCTTGGCGCCGTACTTCAGCGTCACGCGGTACACGCGCTCGATCCCTTCCCCCTCTTCGGCGAACCCGGCCACGTAGCCCTCGTTGGCCAGGAGCTGCAGGATGGCCCGGCTCATCTTGGAGGCGGGCACCACGAGGTCGTCCTTGTACGCCAGGTTGGCGTTGCGGATCCTCGTGAGCAGGTCGCCGACGGGGTCGTTGACGTTGGTCGCGAGCCTCACCATGACGCCTTGGTCACCCCCGGCAGCTCCCCGGCGTGCGCGAGCTCGCGGAAGCAGATGCGGCACAGCATGAAGCGGCGGTACACCGCGCGCGCGCGACCGCACCGCCGGCACCGCGTGTACTCGCGGACCTTGAACTTGCCCTGCCGCTCCTGCTTGTTCCGCAACGCCTTCTTCGCCATGTCCTCGTCCTCGTCCTCGGTTACGACGTCGAAGCCACCGGGATCCCCTCGAAGGGGAACCCGAGGGCCACGAGCAGCGCCCTGCCCTCGTCGTCGTTGCTCGCGGTCGTCACGATCGTGATGTCCATCCCCCGGACCTCGACGACCTTGTCGTAGTCGATCTCCGGGAAGATCAACTGCTCCGTCAGCCCCAGCGTGAAGTTGCCGCGGCCGTCGAACGCATCCGGGTTCAGCCCGCGGAAGTCCCGGATCCGGGGGATCGAGATGGCGACGAGCCGATCGATGAACTCCCACATCCGGTCGCCCCGCAGGGTGACCTTCGCGCCGATCGCACTTCCCTCGCGGAGCTTGAACCCGGCGATGGACTTCCGGGCCTTGGTCACCACCGGCTTCTGCCCGGTGATGATCGTGAGGTCGTCGACGGCGGCCTCCAGCATACGGCCATCCTTCAGGGCGTCACCAACACCCATGTTGAGCACGACCTTCTCCACGCGCGGCACGCGCATCGGGTTCTCGAGGCCGAGCTCCTCCTGGAGACGAGGGAGCACCGTCTCGCGGAACCGGGCCTTCAGCCGGGGGATCGCGTGATCGCTCACTGGTCCGCCCCGCATCGCTTGCACACCCGCACCTTGGTGCCGTCCGCCTCGACCCGGTAGCCGACGCGCGTCGTCTTGCCGCACGAGTTGCAGACGAGCATCACGTTGGAGATGTCGATGAACGTCTCCGTGTCGATGATGCCGCCCTGCTGCAGCTGCGAGCCGCTCGTCGAGCGCTTGCCGCTCGTCCGCTGGTGCTTCTTGGCCATGCCGGCGCCGTCGACCATGATGCGGCCCTCTCGAGGCATCACGCGGATGACCCGGCCCGTGTGACCGGCGCTCTTGCCGGTCATCACCTTCACGGTGTCGTCCTTGCGGATGTTCACGCCTGGCATGTCACAGCACCTCCGGGGCGAGCGAGATGATCTTCATGAATCGCCGCTCGCGGAGCTCGCGCGCGACCGGCCCGAAGATGCGGGTGCCGCGCGGGTTCCTCGAGTCCGGCGTGAGGATCACGACCGCGTTGTCGTCGAATCGGATGTACGAGCCGTCGGGACGGCGCCGTTCCTTCGCGGTTCGAACGACGACCGCCTTCACGACCTCGCCCTTCTTCACGGCGCCGCCCGGGAGCGCGTCCTTGACCGAGCCCACGACGACGTCGCCCACGTGGGCATAGCGGCGCCCGCTCCCTCCCAGCACGCGGATCACCAGGACCTCTTTGGCCCCGGTGTTGTCCGCGACCTTGCAGCGCGATTCCTGCTGGATCACCGATCCGTTCCTCTCCTTGCCTCTCCTCGAGCCCTACTTCGCCCGCTCGACGATCTCGACGACGCGCCAGCGCTTGGACTTCGACAACGGGCGCGTCTCCATCAGCTTCACCGTGTCGCCCACGTGCGCGTCGTTCGACTCGTCGTGGGCGGCGAGCTTGTTCGAACGGGCGACGGTCTTCTTGTACAGCGGGTGCCGGACGCGCCGGTCGATCCGCACGAGCACCGTCTTATCCATCTTGTCGGACACGACGACGCCGACGCGGACCTTGCGTCGCGTCCGCGAGCCACCGGCGGTCGCCTCGGCGTCGGCCGCCGGGCCGGGCAAAGGCGTCGCGACCTCGGCCGTCTCAATCGGCGTCGCCGCGGCGTCCGTCGGCATCTCCTCGGGCGTCTGCTCGCTCACCGTTCCTCCCCATCCGCGGCGGACGCAGCCGTCCGCGCGGCCATCCGTTCCTCGCGCTCCGCCTCGAGATCGCGCTCCCGAACGATGGTCAGGATCCGCGCGATCTCGTGACGCACGTCCTTGATCCGCATCGGGTTGTCGAGCTGGCCGGTCGCGAGCTGGAAGCGCAGGTTGAACAGCTCTTCCTTGTCGGACTCCAGCCGCTCGAACAGCTCGGTCTCGCCGAGGTCCCGAAGCTCACGGACCTTCGCCACTACTCCATCCCTCCCGCACGGGTGATGAACTTCGACTTGATGGGCAGCTTGTGGGCGGCCCGGGACATCGCCTCGCGGGCCAGCTGCTCGCTGACGCCCGACAGCTCGAACATCACGCGCCCGGGCTTCACCACGGCGACCCAACCCTCCGGGTTGCCCTTGCCCGAGCCCATCCGGGTCTCGGCCGGCTTCTTCGTGACGGGCTTGTCGGGGAAGATGTTGATCCA
>DATFEU010000312.1:0-3803 GCA_035250725.1 Actinomycetota bacterium | reverse complement strand
CGCGCGATCCCCTGAGCCATCCGCCGCGCCTTGTCCTCGTCGCCGGCGATCCTGAGCGGGATCACGCCGAGCTTGGACACGAGCGGGGTGAGCGACACGCCTGCCGAGACGCGCGAGAGCTCCTCGATGAGCACGCCGAACGCGAGGGATCCGCCCCCCGAGCCGCCGTGCTCCTCTGGGTAGCCGACGCCCATGAGGTCGTTGTCGACGAGCACCTTGTAGACGTCCTCGGGCCACTCGTCGGTCTCGTCGATCTCCGCGGCGCGCGGCGCGATGCGGTCCGCGGCGATCTGTCGCACGAGCGAGCGGAACTCCTCGAGCTCATCGGGCAGCTCGAAGCGCTCGAGGTCCGCCATCGTCAGATGCGCCGGATCACCAACGCGTCGCCCTGCCCACCCCCGCCGCAGATCGCGGCTCCGCCGAGGTCGACGCCGCGACGGCGCATCTCGTGCGCGAGCGTGAGCACGAGCCGCGCGCCGCTCGCCCCTACCGGGTGACCGAGGGCGACGGCGCCGCCGTTCACGTTCACGAGATCCTCGTCGAACCCGAGGACCCGGGTGACGTTCACCGCGACCGCCGCGAACGCCTCGTTGACCTCGAGCAGGCCGAGGTCGTGCACGTCGAGATCGGCCTTCTTCAGCGCGTGCTGCAAGGCGATCGCGGGAACGGTGTGCAGGTACGGGAACCGCTCGGCCGACATCCCGTGCGCCACGATCTCGGCGAGCGGCTCGATCCCGAGCTGCTCCGCCTTCTCGGGGCTCGCGACGACGACGGCGGCGGCGCCGTCGCTGATCTGCGACGCGTTCCCCGCCGTGATCGTGCCGTCCTTGCCGAACGCGGCCTTCAGCCGTGCGAGCGACTCGACCGTGGAGTCGGGGCGGATGCCCTCGTCCCGATCGACGGCGACGGGATCGCCGGTGCGCTGCGGGACCTCGACCGCGACGACCTCCTCGGCCAGCGCGCCCGAGTCCCATCCGGCGGCCGCGCGCCGATGCGAGCGCGCCGCCCAGGCGTCCTGCTCCTCCCGGCCGATCCCGAGCTCGGCGTTCACCGCGTCCGAGGACTCCCCCATCGTCTGCTCCGTGAACGTCGACCACAGCCCGTCGTGGATCATCGTGTCGACGAGATCGGCGTCGCCGAGCCGAGACCCCGCGCGCGCCTTCGGCACGACGTAGGGCGCCTGCGTCATCGACTCCATCCCGCCGGCGACGACGAGGTCGACCTCGCCCGCGCGGATCATCTGGTCGGCGAGCGCGATCGCGGTCGTACCCGACAGGCAGACCTTGTCCACGTTCAGCGCCGGCACCTCCCTCGGGATGTCGGCGGCGATCGCGGCCTGTCGAGCCGTGATCTGTCCGGTGCCCGCACGGATCACCTGCCCCATCACCACGTAGTCGACCCGGTCCGGAGCGACGCCGGACCGGGAGAGGGCCTCGCGGATCGCGACCGCCCCCAGGTCGACCGCGGAGCGGTCTCGGAAGGCGCCGTGGAACTTGCCGATGGGCGTTCGAGCACCGGCCACGATGACGCTTCGGGGCATCCCGCTCCCTCCGTCGGTACCGTAGGGACCCAGTCTACGTCGGGCTCGCGCCTGTTCCCGGACGCGACGCGCGACGACGGCCCGGAGGGCGGATGCCGCGGTTCGGCGTCTCGATCGTTCCCTCGGCGTCCGGACGAAGCGACCCGGTCGCCGAAGCCCAGCGATGCGAGGAACTGGGATTCGACCTCCTCTCGATCTGGGACCACCCGCACGGCGAGCGTCCGTCGTTCGAGACCTGGACCCTGCTCACGTGGATCGCCGCCCGCACGAGCCGGGTGACCCTCGCCACGAACGTCCTCGGCCTCCCGTTCCGCCTGCCGGCCCTCACGGCGAAGATGGCCGAGTCGCTCGACCGGCTGTCGAACGGCCGCCTGATCCTCGGCCTCGGCGGCGGCGGCTCCAATGAGGAGTTCGCGGGCCTCGGCGCTCCCGTCCGGACGCCCGCCGAGAAGATCCGGGCGCTCGAGGAAGCGCTCGCCGTGATCCGCGGCGTGTGGACCGAGTCGCCGTTCACGTTCGAGGCTCGCCACTACCGCAACGACGCTGCGTTGGTCGAGCCCAAGCCGGAGCACCCGATCCCGATCTGGCTCGGGACCTACGGGCCCAAGGCCCTCGCCCTCACTGGCCGGGTGGCCGACGGATGGATCCCTTCGCTGGGGCCGGCCACCCCCTCCGAAGCCGCGACGAAGATGCGAGCGGTCCGCGCCGCGGCCGAGGGTGCGGGCCGCGATCCGGATGCCCTGGACTACGCATTCAACGTGAGCGTGCGCATCGGGGGTCCGCCACCCGACGACCCCGAACGGCGCGTGGCCGGCGATCCGGACGAGGTGATCGAGCGCCTGCTCGAGCTCCTCGAGATCGGGTTCACGGTCCTGAACTTCTGGATCGGCGGGCCTCGCGAGGAACAGGCCGAGCGCCTGGCGACGCAGATCATCCCGGCCCTTCGCGGGCTCGGCTGAATCACGAACGCATCACAAGGCCACCGTCCGCGCCGCCGCGGGATCTGGTCCGCCAATATCCAGGCACATGACTCCATCGACGACGGTGTAGCGTCTGCCGCGTGACGCGCTTCGTCGTCGACTGCGACTCGCTGCTCCGGATCGCGGCAGGCGAGATCGAGGTCGCCGCCGAGCACAAGCTCATCGCGCCGACACTCGTCCGCTCGCAGGCGCTGGCGGCGCTGTACGAGTCGGCCCGCCGGGGTGAGATCTCGGCTGCTGAGGGTCTCGAACGGGTGACGCGTCTCAACTCCCTGAAGGTTCGCTTCCTCGGCGACAAGGTGCTTCAGAGGAAGGCGTGGAAGGTCGCGGACGAGCTGGGGTGGGAGACCACGTACGACGCCGAGTTCGTGGCCCTCACGCAGCTCCAGGCGGATGTCCTCATCGCTTCGGACGGCGATCTGGCGCGCGCGGCCTCCCAACTCGTCGAGACCGCGACGATCGACTCCCTCCGTACAGCCTGAACGACGGGCGATCACAGCTCCGCCTGCGATCCCGCGTGAAGGCCGTCGAGCGAGTAGTTGAACACCGTCGCGATCAGCTTCCGCAAGATCAGAACTCCATGATCTCGGGTCGTCTGGGGACCGTGCTTCGCCTCCACACGCGGTGCCGCCTAGCGAGGGGACAGGGCCCTCTCGTGGAGGAGCGTCCTCCCGCCTTGAGGGTTAGGGATCAGGAACCCTCCGTGAGCCCACCTACCGGATCGCCGACGCGCGCCAGCGTTCGAAGACCTCGAGCCCGTCGGGGCAGAAGCGCTCGCGTTCGGTCATCGGTCCCACGTCGTCGAGCGGGACGAACGCGCCCCACACGACCTCGGTCGGCTGCCACATGATCGGCCCGTCCCACACGACGTCGAACGCCGCGCCCCACACCCGTCCGCTCGGTCCGTCGTACCGGTGGAGGAAGCGGAACGTCGGCTCCGTGGCGACGCCGAGCTCCTCCTCGAGCTCGCGACGCGCGCAGACCTCGTAGGACTCGCCCGCGGCGTTCACGCCGCCCGCGCACACGTCGTAGAAGCCCGGGTAGACGTCCTTGCTCTCGGTCCGGCGGTGGACGTACAACTCACCCGCCGGGTTCAGCACGAACACGTACGTGCACCGGTGCAGGAGGTTCTCGTCCCGGAGTCTCCTTCGGGGAACCACCGCGACGACCTCGTTGCGCTCGTCGACGACGTCGACGAGCTCGTCCGCAGGATCCACGAGCTACGAGCGGCCGCGCGCCCAGTAGTCCCAGCCGTCGATCTCGGGGAGCTCGAGGTCGAGGGC
>DATFEU010000306.1:0-3581 GCA_035250725.1 Actinomycetota bacterium | reverse complement strand
GATCGGCCGTGCGATCGTCCGGCGTGCTCCGAGGATCTCCGCGCCGCTCGTCGGAGCGTCGTGGGGATGGGGGCTGCTCTGCCTGATGCTGCTCGGTCCGGTTCTCTTGCCGTGGTACGTGACGTGGGCGCTGCCGCTCGGGTGGCTGCTGCCGCGCGTGCCTCGGATCGTGCTGATCGGGACGGGTCTCGCGCTCACCGTCTCGCAGTGGACGTCCGAACCGGCTCGGTTCGACGCCGCGTACGAGGCGAACCTCTGGCTGGGCCACTGGGTGATCACGCCGGTCGTGATCGCGTTACTCGGCTGGCTGCTCCTGGACCTGTGGCGCCGGACGCGTTCGGGCGCGCCGCTCGAGGACGAACCGGGCCAGGTACCCGCCGCCACCGCCGAGCGATAGGGCAGCGACCGCCCCCGGCGGCTCGCCGATCGCGACGCCGACGATGTCCAGCGCCACGGCCGCGAGGATCAGCATCGCGGCGCCGACCGCGGGCGCTGCCGCAGCGGCGGTGAGGACCCCGTCGATGCCGATGCGTGCCCATCCGTAGCCGGCGATGCCGAGCATGGTCAGGATCGCGAACGACGCGACCGTGACGCCGAGCCGTGTGAGCGGCTCGAGCGGATCGACGCCGAACATGTCCTTGACCGGCAGGTCGATCACCACCGCGCCCTCCGGCGAGTCGACCGCGTCGAACGGCTCGAGGACGAACACCGTCGCGGTCCGTTCGGACTCGTCCTGGGCCGAGTCGACGTCGCGGAACGTGAGCCGTGTCAACGCCCGGCGCTCGGGCCCCGATCCGCCGGGTGGGACAACGACGACGACGTCGCGGATCCGGTCGGTCGGGACGCCGGCGCGGATCACGTTCCCTGCGAGGGTCGCGAGGAACGAGACCGAGGAGTCCGGCTCGTTCACCCAGAAGGCGAGCGGCGTTCCTTCCGGGAGCGTCGCGAAGGTTTCGTTCGCCGTCCTTACCGCGGTGACCTCCTCCTCCGACAGGAACGGTTCCTGTCGGTTCCACGCGATCCACGAGCCCGCGAGCATCGCGATCGTCATCGCGGCGGTGACCAAGACCGCCGCGGCGCGCCGAGGCTGGAGCCACCGCCACATGCGGATCACGCCGAGCGCCGCAAGGATCGGAACGGCGAAGCCGAACGTGATGAACCTGTCCGCAGGCAGCCAGCCGGTGACGAGCGCCAGCGCGATCCCGACGAACGTGATCACGAACCACGAGCGCAGGACTCGTCCCGCCGTTCCGTTCGGCGACCCGAACCCGACGACCGCGAGCGGAACGGAAAGCCACTGCACGTACCGGGTCCACCGGTGAACGAAGCGGTCGAAGTAGGCGGAGCGGAGCTCCGACAGCAAGCCGGCCCGACGGAGGAAGGCGTCTCGTGATGTGTCGACGTCCGGCGGCGCCGGCCCAACCTGCACGGCCAGCAGCCCCGCGCCGAGGACCGCACCGCCGCCGAGCGCCGCCCCCGCGATCCGGAAGGCTTCGTCTCGATCGGAGCGCCGGGCAAGGACCGCCGCCACCCCGAGGATCACGACCCCGACGAGGAAGAACTGCGGATGCGCGAGTCCACTCCCCGCGAGCACGAGGCCCGCGACCAGGGCGGCGCGGTTCGTCCGCCGGTCGAGCAGCGCGATCGCCGCGACGAACGCCGCCGCCATCGCCAGGTTCGATAGGTACCCGGCCGCGAGATGCACGCCGAACGTCCCCGCCAGCAACCCGGCGAGCGTCGCGCCGGCCACGCCGCCGCGTCGAACCACCGCGAACGCCGCGAGCCCGAGCCCCACGCCGAGCGCGACCTCCAGCGCCGCGGTGACCTGCACGACCGACAGGCCGAGCGACCCGGAGAGCACGAGCGCGAGCGCAGGGACGCCGGGTCGCGATCCCACCGCGGACAGGCCCTCGACCCCGGCGAGCCGCGTCCACCACAGGTAGACGGGAGCGTCCGGGCCCAGTGGGAACCTGTCGCCCTCGACGACGTACGGCCACAGGTACCAGAGGAGGAGCAGGAGGACGAGCCCTCCGAGGAGGGCCGCATCTCGACGCGCCGGGCGCCGGCTCCCGAGCGCTCCCGCCGCCGTGTCGCCGGGCGCGCGCGTCGTCCTACCCCTGGGCGTTGAACGAGCCCGTGGCGTCGATCACCTGGCCCCCGTCGCCCTGGAGGTCCGTGCAGGAGAACGTGCCCGCGATCTGGTTCGTCTCGGCCGCACCGATCGTGATCGAGCATTCGCCGGCCGAAGAGGTGAACGTCGCGATCTCGTCGTCGGCCTGCACGGTGACCGTGAGCGAAAGGGTCGGCGAGGTGCGCTGCGACCCCGTGAAGCTGAGGCCGCCGAGTCCGATCGTGGTGGCGTCGGTGCCGCCGGCCGTCCAGACGAGCGCCATGCCCCCCGGCGGCGGCGCGTACACGGACGAGACGAGGTTGTCGATCGCCTTGCTCGCGACGATGTCCCCGCTCACGCTGAGCGCGGCCGCCCCGTCCGAGACCTCGCCGCCCGATCCGGTCGGCACCGGCGGCAGGCTCGGCGGTTCACCGGTCGCGCCGCTCGGCGTCCCGGTCGCGCCCGTGGAGCCGGTCGTGCCCGTCTCGCCGAACGCCGACGAGGGCTCGACCACCGAGGGTGGCTCGTCCTCGCTGCACGCCGACGCGAGCGCGACCGGCGCGAGCAGCGCCACCACCACCACACCTCTCAGGACCCTCACCTCCCGGGGGCGCGAACCTATCACGGGCGGTGCTCACCCTCGCCGCTGTTAGCATCGCCTCGTGCTCGACCGCGACCTCGCCGCGGACGTCCTCAGAGCCGCCCGTGCGCGAGGCGGCGCGTTCGCCGAGCTGTACGTCGAGGAGCGCGCTGGCCTCTCGGTGCGCCTCGACGACGGGACGGTCGAGGAGGTCACGCGAGGCCTCGACCGCGGCGCCGGCGTCCGCGTCGTGCACGGCTCCTCGTTCGGCTACGCGTACTCGAACCGGCTCGACCGCGACGCGTTGCTCGAGGCCGCCGCCGCGGCGTCGGCCGCCGTGACGGAGGGCCGTCCCGGCGACGTCGTCGACCTTCGGACGCTCGAGCCGCCGGTGGCGCACGAGGCGCTCCGGGACGCGGCACGGACCCCGGCCACCGACAAGGTTGCGTGGGTCCGCGAGGCCGACGACGCGGCGCGCTCATCGGGCGACGAGATCGCGCAGGTCACGGCCGTGTACTCGGACTCCGTCCAGCGGATCGCGATCGCGACGAGCGACGGGCGGTGGGTCGAGGAGGAGCGCCCGCGGATCCGGCTCGTCGTAACGGCGGTGGCGGCGCGCGACGGCAACATCCAGACCGGGTTCCACGGGCCGGCCGGGCTCGCCGGCGTCGAGTTCATCGAGGCGAACCCGCCCGGGGCGACCGCCGAGGTCGCCGCGCGACGGGCTCTCACGATGCTCGACGCGGTGCCGGCCCCTGCGGGGGAGATGACCGCCGTGCTCGCGCCCGGGATGGGCGGAGTGTTGTTCCACGAGGCCGTGGGGCATCCGCTCGAGGCGGACATCGTCGATAAGGAGGCGAGCGTGTACCGCGGCCGCGTCGGCGAACGGCT
>DATFEU010000293.1:0-3624 GCA_035250725.1 Actinomycetota bacterium | reverse complement strand
CGGATCCGCTCGGCGCAGGTGCGCCTGGTGGGCCCGGACGGATCGCAGATCGGGATCGTTCCGACCCAGGATGCGCTCCGGCAGGCACAGGACCTCGATCTGGATCTGGTGGAGGTGGCGCCGCAGGCGAACCCCCCCGTAGCCCGGATCATGGATTACGGGAAGTTCAAGTACGAGCGGGACATCCGCCAGAAGGAGGCCCGCAAGAAGCAGGCCCGGATCGAAGTCAAGGAGATCAAGTTCCGTCCGAAGATCGACCCGCACGACTACGCCACCAAGAAGGGGCATGTCGAGCGGTTCCTGCGGGCGGGTGCGCGGGTCAAGGTGACGATCATGTTCCGTGGGCGCGAGATGGCCCGGACCGAGCTGGGCCGCAAGATCCTGGACCGGCTGGTCGAGGATCTCGGGGATTCGGCGGTCGTCGAAGCGTCGCCCAAGCAGGACGGACGCAACATGGTGATGGTGATCGCGCCGACGAAGAAGCATCCCGAGTCGAAGGACGCAGGCACGGAACCCACTACGCCGGCCCGCGCCTAGGCACCGAGACGCCGCACGCAGGAACCACGGGGATAGAGATGCCGAAACAGAAGACGCACCGCGCCACGGCGAAGCGGTTCCGCATCACGCGCCGCGGCAAGGTGATCCACCGCAAGGCGACGGGGAACCACTTCTTGAAGAAGAAGGGCGGCAGCCGACGCCGCAGAGTCGAGGGCATGACCGAGGTCACGGCCGAGCGGACGAACATCCGCCGGCTGCTGGGGAAGTAGGCCGGGGATGGCACGCGTCAAACGTTCGGTCCACGCGAAGAAGAAGCGCCGCGAGGTCCTTCGCAAGGCGAAGGGCTACTACGGCTCACGCTCGCGCCGCTACCGCGTCGCGAAGGAGCAACTCCTCCACTCGGGCCAGTACGCGTACCGGGACCGCCGCGACCGGAAGGCGCAGTTCCGCCGGCTGTGGATCGCGCGGATCGGCGCCGGCGCTCGCCAGAACGGCCTGTCGTACTCGCGGTTCATCAGCGGCCTCCAGAAGGCAGGGGTCGAGGCAGACCGGAAGACGCTCGCGGATCTCGCCGTGCACGACCCCGCTGCCTTCGGGCAGCTCGTCCAGGCGGCGAAGGACGCGCTCGCAGCCTAGTCCCGTCGCGACCCCTATCGGGGGCGCCGGACGCGCGAATGCGCGAGCCACGATCCGACCCGCTCCCGCGGGGCGTCCGTGATCACCTCCGACCGCAACCCGAAGGTGGCCGCGGCGCTTCGGTTGCACAAGCGCGCCTTCCGCGAACGAGATCGCGCCTTCCTCGTGGAGGGCCTGGGGGCGGTGGAGGAGGCGCTCACCCGGCCCGGCGGCGTCACGACGCTCTTCTGCATCGACCCCGCCCATCCGCTCGTCGACCGCGCGGGATCGTCGGGGACCGACGTGGTCCACGTGAGCGAGGACGTCATGAAGCGGCTCACCGGCACGGTCACGCCGCAGGGCCTGGTCGCGGTGTCCCGGTTCGTGGACGTCCCGCTCGACGGACTCGGATCGGACCTCATGTGCGTCGCGCTGCTCCACGCCGTGCGGGATCCGGGCAATGCCGGGACGGTCCTCCGGTCCGTCGACGCGGCGGGGGCGGACGCCGTCCTGTTCTCGGCGGAGTCCGTGGACGCGTACAACGCCAAGACCGTCCGCGCCTCCGCAGGGTCGCTGTTCCACGTCCCACTGGTGCGCGAGGTGGACACGCCGGCGGCGATCGAGACGCTGCGGGCCCGCGGCGTGAAGGTGCTCGCGATGGACGCCTCGGCGGAGTCCGACCTGCACGAGCTCGACCTCACCGATCCCGTCGCCTTCGTGTTCGGCAACGAGGCGTGGGGGCTCCCGGACGAGATCGCGCCCCTCGCCGACGTGGGCGTCCGCATCCCGATCGCGGGGCGCGCCGAGTCCCTGAACCTCGCGGCGGCGGCGACCGTCTGCGTCTTCGAGTGGGCGAGGCAGCAGCGTGAGGGGCGTCGGGCGGTCCTCGAGACGCTGATCGCGGCGGCGGCCCACGACATCCGCTCACCGCTCACCGCGATGAAGGGGTTCGGCCACTCGTTGTCGACCCGGTGGGACCGGATGACGCCGGAGCAGCGCGACCTGATGCTCCGGGGGATCGTCGTCGACGCCGATCGTATGAACTCGATCGTGCGCCAACTCGTGGACGCCGCCCGACTCACCGCGGGGCGGTTGGAACTGTTCCCCGAGCGCACCGACGTCGGCGACCTGGTGCGACGGGTCGCGGCCTCGCTCGAGCGGAACCCGGATCACCCCCCGGTTGCCTGGGATGGCGGCGAGGTGGTCGCGTTCGTCGACCCCGAGCGCCTCACGTCGGTGGTCGAGGCGTTCGTCGAGTCCCTCGTGTGGTGGACGAGCGAGGGTCCGGTCCACGTCGTGGCGCGTCTCGAGCGCGGGCGGCTCGCCCTCGAAGCCCGCCGCCATCGGACCGACCTCACCCAGGAGCAGGCCGACGGGCTGTTCCGGCCGCGAGCACCCGGCACCGGCGCGGGCAGCAAGATGGGACTGTTCGTGGCGCTCGGGATCGCCGAGGCGCAGGGCGGGACGGTGGCGGCCCGGGTCGGGGATTCGCTGTGCTTCTCGTTCGAGGTACCGGTCGAGGGATGACTCGCCGATCGGCGGCACCGGTCGGGAGGGCGGCGCCGCCTCGCTAGGTAGACTCGCCCGACCATGGAGCCCACGGAAGCCGTCGGCATCCTCGAGGAACAGCTCGAGCGAGGCAGGGCGCTGATCCGAGCCGCAGGGACGGTCGAGGCGCTCGAGGAGGCGAAGGTCGCGCTCCTCGGACGCAAGGCGCCGATCTCCTCGGTCCAGGGATCGCTCGGCTCGCTCCCCGCCGATGCGCGCCGCGAGGTCGGCCGGCGGACGAACGAGGCGTTCGCCGAGCTGCGTTCGGCCCTCGAGGCACGCCGGACCGAGATCGAGCAGGGCGGCGACCTCGAGCGCCTGGACGCCGACCGCGTGGATGTCACGCTTCCCGGTCGCCGGCTGCGCGGGGGATCGCTCCACCCGCTCACGATCGTCGAGGCCGAGATCGTCGACATCTTCACGCGCATGGGCTACCGCGTCGTCGAGGGCCCCGAGGTCGAGGACGAATGGCACAACTTCGACGCGCTCAACATCCCTCCCGACCATCCGGCGAGGACGACGATGGACACCACGTTCCTCGACGTGCCGGGCCATCCCGAGCTCGTCCTTCGAACCCACACCTCGCCGATGCAGATCCGAACGATGGAGGGCCAGGATCCTCCCGTCTACGTGATCGTTCCCGGCCGGGTCTACCGGAACGAAGAGGTCACGGCGAAGAACATGCCGGTGTTCCACCAGGTGGAGGGGCTCGCGGTGGACGAGGGCATCTCCTTCGCCGACCTGAACGGGACGCTGCAGACCTTCTACCGCGAGCTGCTCGGACCCGAACGACAGGTGCGGCTCACGCCCTCGTTCTTCCCCTTCGTCGAGCCCGGGTGTCAGGTCGAGGTCTCGTGCTTCGTGTGCGGCGGGTCGGGCTGCCGGACGTGCGCCCAGACCGGATGGATCGAGACGATGGGCGCCGGCATGGTGCACCCGACCGTGCTCGAGAACGTCGGGTAC
>DATFEU010000193.1:0-5301 GCA_035250725.1 Actinomycetota bacterium | reverse complement strand
GGAAGACGTCACCGAGGTGCCGCTCGCGCGGCCGGTCCGGATCGGCGAACCGTCGGCGACGACGGACGTGACCTCGGGCATCGAGGTCCCGGGCTCGGCCGACGTGTGGGTCCGCCTCGCCCGCTGCTGCACGCCGGTCCCGGGCGACGAGATCCTCGGGTTCGTGACCCGCGGCCAAGGCGTGAGCGTTCACCGGACGGACTGCCCGAACGCGAAGTCGCTGCTCGCGCAGCCCGAGCGACTCATCGACGTCTCCTGGCGCCCCGGCAAGCCCACGTCGTTCGTCGTCGCGGTCCAGGTCGAGGCGCTCGACCGGACGCGGCTGCTCTCCGACGTGGCGACCGCGCTCTCGGACCATCACGTGAACATCCTGTCGGCCACCTCGGCCGTGGGGCGCGACCGGACGACGATGCTGCGGTTCACGTTCGAACTCGCGGACATCGCGCACCTCGCCGAGATCCTCGGCGCCGTCAAGAAGGTCGAGAACGTCTACGACGCGTTCCGCGTCGTCCCGCGGTGAGCCGCGGTCCTCGCTAGTGCGGGTCCTGCTCCAGCGGGTCTCCCGCGCCTCGGTCCGGATCCGCGACGAGCTCGTCGCCGAGATCGGACCCGGGCTCCTGCTGCTCGTCGGCGTCGGGAAGGACGACGGGTTCGGCGAGTACGACCGCCTGGCAGAGAAGGTCTTCAACCTGCGCGTGTTCGAGGACGAGCAGGGGAAGATGAACCGGTCGTTGTCCGACGTCGGCGGCGAGATCCTCGTCGTGCCGCAGTTCACGCTCTACGGCGACGTGCGCAAGGGGCGCCGGCCGTCGTGGGACGGTGCCGCGCCGCCTGAGGTTGCCGAGGACCGGGTCGCGGCGTTCGCGAAGGCGCTCGAGGGTCGGGGAGCGACGGTCGGGCGGGGCGCGTTCCGCGAGCACATGGAGGTCGAGCTCGTGAACGACGGGCCCGTCACGCTCTGGATCGACGCGGCCGGGCTCTGACTGCTCGCCGGATCAGATCAGACGGGCCTGGTTCTTGGCGGGCCTTCGGCTCCGGCCCGCGACCGGCGGCGCCGGGTGCTCGACGAGCGCCACCACCCGCTCGGCCATGAACCGGCCGCTGCGGACCGGCGCCCCGCTCCTCGTCACCTCGGTGACCTCGATCACGCCTCGGGAGGTGCTCACCTCGACGCGGCGGCCCGCCTTGGAGGCCTCGATCTCGTACGTGAGCACCCCGGCTCCCGAGTCCACGACGATCTCCACGCGGTCGCCCCGCATGCGTTGCAGCCTACCCCTCGCAGCCGACATCGGGCGGCGTCTTCGGCCGGGCGGGGCCGGGCGGGTGGATAGACTCTCCGCCCGTGTACCTCGACGTCTTCTCCGACAACTCGTTCGAGACCAACTGCTGGTTGATCGCGGGCGACAGCACCGACGACGCCGTCGTCGTCGACCCGGGGTTCTCGCCCGAGCGGGTACGCGCGATGCTCGAGGCGGAGGGCAAGCGACCCGTAGCAGCGCTGGCCACCCACGGGCACTACGACCACGTCGGGGCGGCCGACGAGTTCTGCGGCGACGACCTCCCGTTCCACATCCACGAGGCGGACGCCCAGGCGCTCACCGACCCGAAGGGGTGGGGCGCGAGCCGCGACGTGCCGCCGGTCCCGGTGAAGGACGTGCGGACGCTCTCGGACGGTGACGTGCTCACGTTCGCCGGGTTCCGGATCGAGGTGCTCCACACTCCCGGGCACACGCCGGGAAGCGTCGTGTACCGGACCGACGGCTGGGTGCTCTCGGGAGACCTCGTGTTCTCGGGTTCGGTCGGCCGAAGCGACTTCCCCAACTCCGACCCGTCCGCCATGCACGGGAGCCTCCGCCGGTTCCTCGGGCTGCCGGACGGCCTCGACGTGCTTCCGGGTCACGGCCCCCGGACGACCGTGGAGCGCGAGCGCGCCGGCAACCCGTTCCTTCGGGATCTCTGAGCGTGGAGCTCCGGCCGCCCCGCGGCACCGTCGACCTCCTCCCGCCGGACTCGGAGGCGATGCTCGGCCTGTACGACGCCGCGCACCGGATCGCACGTCTCTACGGCTTCCGGTTCGTGGAGACGCCGACGTTCGAGCACACGGAGCTCTTCGCGCGGACCTCGGGCGAGACGTCGGACGTCGTCACGAAGGAGATGTACACGTTCGAGGACAAGGGGGGTCGCTCGCTCACGCTGCGGCCCGAACAGACCGCGAGCGTCGTCCGCGCGTACCTCGCGCATGCGCAGGAGCTGCCGACGCCCTTCAAGGCGTACTACGTCGCGACGCAGTTCCGTCATGGGCGACCGCAGGCGGGACGGCTCCGCGAGTTCCGCCAGTTCGGGATCGAGACGATCGGGGTCGCCGCGCCCGCCGCGGACGTCGAGATCGTCGCGGTAGGGGACCGATACCTGCGCGGACGCGGCCTCGCGAACCTGGAGTTGCGCCTGAACTCGATCGGCGACGGGCGGTGCCGGCCCGCCTACCGAGAACTCCTGATCGCCCATCTCGAACCCCATCAGGCGGACCTCGACGAGGACTGCCGCGTCCGGCTCCGGAGCAATCCGCTCCGCGTCTTCGACTGCAAGGTGGACGGGCCGACCCCGCTCGTGCAGGAGGCGCCACTCATCTCCGACCATCTGTGTCAGGCGTGCGCGGAGCATTTCGCCGCCGTACGCAACGGCCTCGACGCGTTCGGGGTCGCCTTCGTGCACGATCCGCGCCTGGTCCGAGGGCTCGACTACTACACGAGGAGCACGTTCGAGTTCGTGTCCGGCGCGCTCTCGCAGGCGCAGGCGACCGTGTGCGGGGGTGGCCGGTACGACGGGCTCGCGGAGGTCCTGGGAGGCCCGCCGACGCCGGGCGTGGGGTTCGCCCTCGGTCTCGATCGAACGCTCGTCGCGATCGACGCCGAGGGCGCGGAGCGCCCGAGCGTGCGACCGGTCGCGTGCTTCGTCGTGACGATCGGGAGCGAGGCGGCGGGGGTCGGGACGCGCGTCGTCGATGACCTCCGGACGGCCGGGATCCCCGCCGAGACCGCGTACGAGGACCGCCCGCTGAAGGCGCAGCTGAAGATGGCCGACCGCTCGGGCGCCGCCTACGCGGTGATCCTCGGCGAACGCGAGGTCTCGGCCGGCGTCGCGACGCTCCGGCGGCTGTCCGACGGGGAGCAGGACGAGGTGCCGATCGACGATGTGGTGAACTGGCTGTCCCGAACCGACTGGGCGGCGGAACGATGAGCGATCTCCGGACGGCGATGCGCACGCACGCATGCGGCGAGCTGCGCGCGAGCGATATCGGCACCCGGGTATCGCTGTGCGGCTGGGTCTGGCGCCGCCGGGATCACGGCGGCGTCACGTTCGTCGACCTGCGGGACCGGCAGGGGCTCGTCCAGCTCGTGTTCCATCCCGAGGAGGCATCCGAGGCGCACGCGGCCGCGCAGCACCTGGGGTCGGAGACGGTGGCCCGCGTCACCGGCGAGGTGCGCGAACGGCCCGCGGGCACCGCGAACCCCGAGCTCCCCACCGGCGAGGTGGAGGTCGCGGTCTCCGGACTCGAGGTCCTGTCCGGGGCCGAGACGCCGCCGTTCGTGATCGAGGACCGGACCCCGGCTTCGGAGGAGCTCCGGCTCCGATACCGCTACCTCGATCTGCGACGTCCCGAGATGACGAAGGTGCTCGCGCTCCGGCACGCGATCAACCGGATCGTGCGCGAGGAGATGGAGGCGCGCGGGTTCCTCGAGGTCGAAACGCCGATGCTCGGACGGAGCACGCCCGAGGGCGCTCGCGACTTCATGGTCCCGTCGCGGCTGTGGCCGGGTACGTTCTACGCGTTGCCACAGTCGCCGCAACAGCTGAAGCAGCTCCTGATGGTGGCCGGCCAGGACCGCTACTACCAGATCGTCCGGTGCCTGCGCGACGAGCAGCCGCGCGCCGACCGCAGCTTCGAGTTCACGCAGCTCGACGTCGAGATGTCGTTCGTCGACCAGGAGGACGTGTTCGCGGTGATCGAGCCTCTCTACGCGCGCATCGTCCGCGAGACGCAGGGCGTCGACGTGGGAACGCCGTTCCCGAGGATGACGTACGAGGAGATGGTCTCGCGGTTCGGCACCGACAAGGCGGACCTTCGGTACGGGATGGAGCTCGTGGAGCTCGGCGAGGTCTTCGCGGACTCGGGCTTCCGGGCGTTCGCGTCGGTGCTCTCGGACGGCGGCCTCGTGAAGGGGCTCGCTGCGCCGGGCGGTGGACGGATGTCGAGGAAGGAGCTCGACGACCTCGTGCAGGTGGCGAAGTCGCGCGGCGCGGCGGGGCTCGTGTGGATCGCGTTCGAGGATGGCGAGGTGCGCTCGCCGGTCGAGAAGCACCTGTCCGCCGACGAGATCGAGGGCGTGCGGAAGGCCACCGAGGCTTCACCGGGCGACCTCGTCCTGATCGTCGCGGACCGGCCCGACCGAACGAACGTGGCCCTCGACGGCCTGCGACGCTTCATGGCCGACCGGCTCGGCCTCGTTCCGGAGGGGGAGTGGCGGTTCTGCTGGCTCGTCGACCCCCCGATGTTCGAGTGGAGCGAGGACGAGGGCAAGTGGGTCTCGGCCCACCACCCGTTCACGGCGCCGGCCACCGACGACCTGAACCCGGAGACGGCGAGGTCGCGGGGCTACGACCTCGTGCTGAACGGGTACGAGGTCGGCGGCGGGAGCATCCGGATCCATCGTCCCGACGTGCAGCACCGCGTGTTCGAGGTGCTCGGGCTGTCGGACGAGGAGATCGAGGAGCAGTTCGGTCACCTACTGAACGCGTTCCGGTACGGCGTGCCCCCCCACGGGGGGATCGCGATGGGGATCGACCGGCTGGTCATGCTCATGGCGGGCAAGGAGACGATCCGCGACGTGACGGCGTTCCCGAAGGCGCAGTCGGGCGCCGACCCCCTCACCGGCGCGCCGGCGCCCGCGTCGGGGATGCAGCTCCGCGAGCTCGGCCTCGCGGTGACCGTGGAGCCGGAGAAGCCTGGATAGCCGAGGAGGCGGCGGTCGATGGTTGAGCTCACGCAAAAGGACCTCGAGATGTTGACCGGGACCAACTATGCGACGTTCGTCACGATCGGCCCGAACGGGTCGCCGCACGCGACGATCACCTGGGTCGACGCGGCCGACGGCCACGTGCTGATCAACACGGCGAAGGGACGCGTGAAGCACCGCAACTGCGAGGCGAACCCACGGGTCGCGGTCTCGGTCATGAACGGCGGCGACGCCTACGACTGGATCTCGATCACGGGGACGGTCGTGCGGTTCGAGACCGGCGAGC
>DATFEU010000286.1:0-9187 GCA_035250725.1 Actinomycetota bacterium | reverse complement strand
CGCCCTCCCTTCGGTTTGCAGGCGACCCGTCGCCGGTCGGAAGATTCCGGCCATGGTGGGAGACACGTCCGATGGCGACACCTTCGTCCACCAGATCGGTGACCTCGCCGAGGTGCTCTCCAACCTTGGCGTGTTCCGCGTGATGCCCGAGGACGTCCTCGCGCTCTGCCCCTCCGGGTTCCGGCGGGTCCCGATCAACCAGGGGAGCGACCACTACCTCTCCCTCCAGGGGTTCTCGCCGGACCAGATCGCGTACGCGCACACGCACCCGGACTCGGAGGAGTGGGTCGTCGTGCTCGACGGCTCGGGGCGGGCGCTCCTTTCGGAGGTTCCGGTGCCGCTCGAGCGGGGCGTGATCATCGGACGGGCGGCCGCGAATCCGCACGGGTTCCAGAGCGCCGGCGATCCGCTCCACCTGCTCTCGCTCCAGGTCCCCCGGCCGTCCGAGGCGACGACGACCTGGGATCAGCCGGGCGAGACGACCGACCCGGTCGACTGCGCGAGCGGCGGGACGTGCCGCCGGTGCTCTCGGTGCGGCGGCCACAGCGCGAACGTCCGCGCGCGGACGTTCCTCTGTGAGAACTGCACCTTCGAGCTCTGACCACCGATGGCGGTTACGGCACCTCGATCACGACGTTGCCGACCTTCTGCCCGGTCTCGACGTACCGGTAGGCCTCGACGATCTCGTCCAGGGGATACCGCCGGTCGATCAGCGGCCGGAACGCCCCCGACTCGATCAGTTGCTTCACGTAGACCATCTCCTTGCGGCCGTGGGGGCGCGGGATCGGGAAGAGAACCTTCCGTCCTCCGAGCAACGGCGTGACGAGCGCGAGGATCGGGTTCTGCGAGAGCGGGCCGAGATCGGAGGAGAGGTAGACGCCTCCGGGCGCCAGGATCCGCCTGCACCGCGCGAACGAGCTCTTGCCCACGGCGTCGAGGACCACGTCGTAGCGCTGGTCGTCCTTCGTGAAGTCGTCGGTACGGTAGTCGATGACCCGGTCCGGACCGAGCCCGCGCACGAGCTCGACGTGCTCGGTGGCGCAGACCGCGGTCACGGTCGTGCCCAGCTCCTTCAGGATCTGGACGGCGGCTGAGCCGATCGCACCTGTCGCGCCGTTCACGAGCACGCGCCGGCCGCTCCGGATCCTCGCCTTCCTGAGGGACGAGAGCGCGTAATGCGAGCCCTCCGTGCTCGGGGCGGCCTCGACGAAGCCGAGGTCCGCGGGCATCGTCGCGATCGCGCCGTCCGCCGGCATCGTCAGGTACTGGGCATGCGCGCCGAAACGGTCCTCGCTGAACCCGAACACCCGGTCGCCGACCTCGAACGCGGCGACGCCGCCGCCGGCGGACTCGATCACGCCGGCGAACTCGCAGCCGAGGATCGTGACCTTCGGCTTCGTGACGCCGCTGAAGAACCGGACGATCCACGGCTTGGCGGCGCGGAAGCCGCAGTCGGTGCGGTTCACGGTCGCGGCGTGGACCCGGACGAGCACCTCGTCGTCGCCGGGGACCGGCGACGGGACCTCCACGATCCGAACGGCCTCCGGCGGTCCGTACCGGGTCCGAACGGCGGCCTTCATCGATCGTCACCGCGGTGCCGCTCGTGCGCTCCCCTGCGCGCGGTGATGAGCCCGGCGACGGTCCCGAGGACAACGACCAGGATGCTGACCGCCTGCAACCAGAACCCGACCGTGAGGGACGTCTCCGGAACCACCGATGACACGAACGACACCTGGCGGAGGAGGACGCCGAACCAGGTGCTCGCCCACGCGAGGATCGCCACGCCTAGCATCCCCGGTGTCCAGACCCGATACCCCCTCCGCGTCACGCCAACGATCGCGACGGCGACCACCACGGCCACCGCACCGAACAGCAACAGGAACGTCCCCAGGTCGAGCGTCCACTCGTCCGACCCGACCTGCAGCTGGTCGTACAACGAAACCCCCGCGGGATCCCGCCCGGCTCCGAAGCTCGAGTCGAAGTAGGGGAGGAAGCAGCTCACGACGAAGATGGCCGCTCCGAGGAGCACGACGACGTTGGCGGCCCGATGGCCACGCGGCCTTCGCTCCGGCTCCACAGGCGTTTCGTCGATCAGGAGGGCCAGTCGGGCTTCGGCTTCGGGTCCTCGGCGAGCAGATCGTCGAGCGAGCGCTTGGGCGTGCTCTCGGCCTTCGTCAGCTCCTGCTCGAGCCGGTCCGGTTCGAGGTCGCCGGCGGCCTCGAGCATCTCCTCGAGCGAGCCCCCGGCGGTTCCCTTGAGCCGGATACGCAACGCCGCCAGCACGGAGGCGTGACGTTCGGACAGGCCGTGAGCGACCTTGATCTCGGTCAGGGCTTCCTCCGCCTGCGCGAGGAGTTCCTGGTCGTCCACGGGGACAGTCTGCCACCAGGCCCGGCCTCAGGTTGCCGGGGCGGGGGAGATGGGCAACAGTAGGTGCATGCCGGCGAACCGCGCTCGGTCGAGCATCGTCGTGGCGGCGGCGGCGTTCGCCGCCCTCGGCGTCCTCGCTCCGGGCGCCGCCGCGCAGGACGACGACGGGCCGGACACCGACGACCAGATCGTCATCACCGGCAGCCTGGTGGTGCCCGAGGGCGAGACGGTCCAGCACGCGGTGATCTTCAACGGCGGCGCGACGATCGAGGGCACGGTCGCGAGGTCGCTCGTCGTGTTCAACGGTCGCACCGAGATCCTCGGAACCGTCGCCGACGACGTCGTCGTGTTCAACGGGGACGTCATCCTCCGATCGGGTTCGAGGGTAGGGGGCGACGTCGTCAGCCTGCAGACACCGCAGATCGAGGAAGGGGCCACGGTCGGAGGGAGCGTCGACGACCTCCAGGGACGGTGGGACTACTGGGACGCCACGTTCGTCGGCAGGCTCGCATGGTGGCTGGCTTTCACCGTGTCGACGCTCGTGCTCGGCATGGTCCTGCTCCTGCTCGCCGCCCGGGGTCTCGATGCGATCGCCATCCGGGCCCTCCGGGAGCGGCTCGGTCCCACGATCGGATCCGGACTGCTGGTGTTCCTCGCGCTGCCGGTCGTCGCCGTCTTGCTCTTCGTCACGATCGTCGGGATCCCGCTCGGTCTCTTCCTGCTCCTGGGGCTCGCGCTGATCTACTCGATCGGTTACGTGATCGGCGCGCTCGCGCTCGGCCGGTTGGTCGTCAAGCCGCCGACCTCCAGGTACGTCGCGTTCCTCGCGGGCTGGGGGGCGCTGCGGGTCCTCGCGCTGATCCCGTTCCTCGGCGGGGTCGTCTGGTTCGTGGCGACCGTGATCGGGCTCGGGACACTTTGGGTCGGCGCCCGGGCGAGGCGGACCGGAGAGGTCGCACCGGCCTCGGTCCCGCCGATGCCCGCCGAGGGTTGACGCCGGCTACGCCGCGTTCCGAGCCAGGTCGCGCTCGAGATCGGCCGCCGTGTAGCGCTCCTTGCGGACCCGCATGTCCAGATAGAGGAAGACGCCCACCAGGGCCATGAAGGGCATCGTGATCGCGGCGACGATCGCGCCGATGATGCTCCGGACCGCCCAGTTGTCCCCGAACGGCGCCGTGAGAAGGCTGCTCACGACACCGTTCAGCAGGGCGGCGACGACGATCGTGCCGAAGACGTGCCACCCGTGTCCGCGGACGAGGTTCCAGGACCGGCGGAGGGCCTCTCGGCCGCGCTTGTCCTCGATCACGAGGCAGGGGATCACACAGGCCAGGAAGGTGAGGACGATGAAGCCCGGGATGATCAACAGGAGGAAGCCGAGGGCGATCGCGAGCCCCGCGAGTACGCCGACCAGCACGATGGACCAGAACCGGCCGAAGCCGAAGCGGTAGCTCTCGCCGATGTCGAGGTCGCGGCCGAGGAAGGTGCCGGCGGCCGCGCGCGTGACCGCGCCCGTGAGGATCGTCCACATGAGGATCGAGACGAACGCGACCACGAGTCCGCCGAGGACGCCCGCGAGGGCGGTCCCGGTCGAGACCTCGACGCCGCCCCGGAACTCCTCCCCCGTGAGCCCCTCGCGGATCCAGACCTCCGCGAGCGCGACCTGGAGGAACGAAAGTGGGATCACGATCGCCGCCACGATCACGATCAGGTTCTGCCAGTGGCGCGCGTAGAGGCGGAAGGCGTCGCCGAGGATCTCGCCGACCGTCCGCGGCCTGAGCAAGCTCGGGCTGTCGGGTTCCTCTGGTATCCGGGGTTCCATCGCTCCTCGCCGGGTCCGGACCGTCAGGCTACCGGTCGGACGAAGTGGCGGTGGCGAGCGAGGGCTGAGCCCTCGCTCGCCCCCTCGTCAGCAGAAGATGCTCACCCCGCCCGGGCCGACGATCAGTCCGACGATGATGAGCACGATCCCGGCGACGATGCCGCCGCGGAGCAGCGTCACGATGCCTGCGATCACCAGGACCGCGGCGATGATCCACAGGATCGTCGTGACCCCGCCGCCACACGAACGCTGGGCGAGCAGCAAGATGTCCGTCATCGGTTTCCCCTTCCATCCTCGGGGCGGATCCCCGAGGTCGGTCGCTCCTTACCCGCCGATCGGGGGGTCTATGCATCGCCTTCCGGCGCAACGGCGCGTGATCGCTCGGCCCGATCGGGTCGACGTTCGCTCGATGGTTCGGTACCGTCGGCCGTCCCGAACACGAAGGCGGCACCGACATCCGACACGCGATCCGAGTCCGTTGCTCCGTCGGCCTGGCCGCCGCCTTCCTCCTCCTCGTGTCCCTCCCGCTCGCGGCCGCGGCGGCTCCGGGGCCGACCGGGCCGAGCGGGCCGAGCGGGGTCGAGCCACCGGCGATCCCGTTCGCGCCGGTGGGGGCGATCCCGGGGATCGACGTCTCGCACCACCAGGACCTGATCGACTGGCCAACGGTGGCGGCATCCGGGAGGCGGTTCGTCTTCGCGAAGGCCACCGAGGGCCGGGCGTTCGTCGACCCGATGTACGCGTTGAACAAGTCGGGCGCCGAGGGAGCGGGACTGCTGTTCGGTGCGTACCACTTCGCGCAGCCGGACGACGGGCCGAACGACCCGATCCTCGAGGCCGACCACTTCGTCGACCACGCCCTGCTCGGGCCCGGCAACCTGCTCCCGGTCCTCGACATCGAGCGGACCGGTGGCCTGTCCCAGGCCGAGGTGACCGAGTGGATCCTCCGGTGGCTCGGCCGAGTGACCGAGCGCCTCGGCGTGCGCCCGATCGTCTACACGAGTCCCAACGGCTGGGAGACGCGGACCGGCGACACGACCGCGGTCGCCGCGGCCGGCTACACGGTGCTGTGGGTCGCGCACTGGGGTGTGTCGAGCCCCCGGCTGCCGGCCGACGAGTGGAACGGTAACGGCTGGGCATTCTGGCAGTACACGAGCGACGGCTCGGTCCCCGGCATCGAGGGCCGCGTGGACCTCGACTGGTACGAGGGCGGGTCGTTCGGTCCCGTCCTGATCCCGGGTTCGGACACCACGCCGCCGCTGGTCACGTTCGCGCTGCCGCCCACGATCGGCGAGCCGGTGACCGTGACGTTCGACGAGCGCGTGCGGAGCGTCACGCCCGACAACACCTTCATCTGGACGCCGGGCACGGGCACGTACCCCGAGGTCGATCTCGCCTGCCTGAAGGGCAACGGCGCCGAGGTCGACTGCGTCACCGGCCGCGTCCGGACCGTCCTGATCCAGCCGGTCGAACCGCTGATCCCGGGCGAGACCTACGAGGCGGTGGTGAACCCCGCCGTCGCGCCGGTGCTCGTCGTCGACCGGGCGGGCAACCCGGCGCCGACGACGACCCAGCCCTTCGCGACGCCGACCGTGGTCGAGGAGAACGACGCTGCGGTGTCCTACGCGTGGCGCACCGTCGAGAAGGCCGGCGCGTTCGGCGGGAGGTTCGACGTCGAGCGCCTGAGGGGCGCGTCGGAGACCTTCGCGTTCCGCGGCCGTTCGATCACCTGGTACACGGCCACCGGCCGCTCGAAGGGCAAGGCCGCGGTCTCGATCGACGGCGTCTCGCAGGGTGTGTTCGACCTCTTCGCGCAGCAGGCGGCGTTCCGCGTGGCCCGCACGTTCGACGGGCTCGAACGCGGCGAGCACGAGATCACGATCCGGGTGCTCGGACGCGGGAGGGCGGCGGCCACCGGGACCGAGGTCGTCGTGGATGCGTTCCGGGCGGGCGGGGTGCTCACGAGGAACCCGGACGTCGTTCCGTCGTGGGGCGACGGAGCCGCCGGCACCTGGGCGAGCGACCTCGCCGGCGCGGCCGCGGTGCTCCGGTTCCGTGGGACCGGCGTGGACTGGTTCACCTTCAACGGGCCCGATCAGGGCAAGGCCGAGCTGTGGGTGGACGGCGTGCTCGTCCGCACCGTGGACAATTTCGCGACCGAGCCGACGACCGACGTGGTGCGCTCGGTGACCGGGCTCGTCGACGGCGTCCACAGGCTCCGGATCGTCGTGCTCGGCAGAGCGCGACCGGCTGCGACCGGGACCTTCGTCTCGGTGGACCGGTTCGCGGTCGCGCTCTAGCGCTGAGCCCGGATCAGGGCGTGCGGTCCCGATCTCCCCCGCGTGGTCGAGCACGTGCCACGCGGAACGCCGAACGAAGCGTCGCGATCGTCGCGCTGCTCACGCTCCGGGCCATCGTCAAGGTCCGGGCGAGCTCGAGGGCCCGAGGCCGGCGCCGGTCGAGCCGCGGGAACGCCCATATCATCCGCCCCATCCGCCGCGTGAGCGCGGTGGGTGGGGGGAGCGTGGCGTCCACGGCAGACGATCGAATCGGCGAGCGACCCCGCTCCGGCCTCGTGCCAAGCTTGTCGGTGTTGCGTTCGTACCGACGCGCCTGGTTGCGGCACGACCTGATCGCCGGACTCGTGCTGGCCGCGTTCCTCGTCCCCGTGGGGATGGGGTATGCGCAGGCGTCCGGCCTCCCCGCGATCACCGGCCTGTACGCGACGATCGTGCCGCTGCTCGTGTACGCGATCGCCGGGCCCTCGCGGATCCTCGTGCTGGGCCCCGACTCGTCGCTTGCCCCCATCATCGCGGTGACCGTCGTGGCGCTCGCGGCGGGCAACCCCGACGAGGCGATCGCCCTCGCGGGCGCCACCGCGCTCATCACCGGGGCCCTCCTCGTGATCGCCGGCCTGCTGCGGCTCGGGTACCTGACGGATCTCCTCTCGCTCCCGATCCGCTACGGCTACCTGAACGGGATCGCGCTGACCGTGATCGCGAGCCAGCTCCCGAAGGTCTTCGGGTTCTCGACCGATGCCGAGGGACTCCTGTACGAGGCGGCCGCCTTCGTCCGCGGGGTGGTGGACGGGGAGACGGTCCTCGCGGCCCTCGCGATCGGCGTCGTCTCGGTCGTCGTCGTCGTCGCGGGACGACGCGTGAGCCGGTCCGTCCCGTGGGTGCTGGTCGCGGTCGTCATCGGCATCATGGCGGTGTCGGTGTTCGGCCTCGAGGACGAGATCGACGTCGTGGGCGCGTTGCCGCGGGGGCTGCCGCCGTTCGACCTGCCGAACATCGCCGTCGAGGACCTGCCGTCGCTCGCCGCCGCGGCCGTGTCGATCGCGCTCGTCGCGTTCGCCGACACGAGCGTGCTGTCGCGCACGTACGCGGCGAGGCTCGGGGACGACGTTGACCCGAACCGAGAGATGATCGCGCTCGGCGCCGCGAACGCCGCCACCGGCCTGTTCCAGGGGTTCCCGATCTCGAGCAGCTCGTCGCGCACGCCCGTCGCGGAGTCCGCCGGCGCCAAGACGCAGCTGACCGGGGTCGTGGGCGCGGTCGTCATCGTCCTCATGCTCCTGTTCGCCCCCGCGCTCCTCCGGTACCTGCCGCAGGCGACGCTCGGCGCCATCGTGCTCGTGGCTGCCACCAGCCTCGTCGAGGTTCGGCGGGTGCGGGATCTGCTGCGCGTCCGCCCCGCCGAGTTCTGGGTCTCGATCGCGTGCTTCCTCGGCGTCGCACTGCTCGGCGTGATCCCGGGCATCTTCCTCGCGATCGGCCTCGGCCTGGGGCAGTTCGTGCACCGCGCGTGGCTCCCGTACGACGCGGTGCTCGGCCGGGTCGCGGGCCTGAAGGGGTATCACGACGTCACGCGACACCCCGAGGGGATGCAGATCCCGGGGCTGATCCTGTACCGATGGGACGCGCCGCTGTTCTTCGCCAACGCGGCGAGGTTCCGGGAGCGGGTCTTCCGGCACGTCCGGCGGGCCGGCCCGGACGTGAAGTGGGTGGTCGTGGCCGGGGAGCCGATCACCGATGTCGACGCGACCGCCGTGCACGAACTCACGGAGTTGCTCGACGATCTCGACGCGCGCGGCGTCCGGTTCGCGTTCGCCGAGCTGAAGGGACCGGTCTGGGATCGGCTCGAGACGTACGGGCTCGCGGCACGGATCGGCGAGCGGTACCGGTTCCCCACGCTCGGTACGGCGGTGAGGGGGTACGTGGAGGAAACCGGGACGGCCTGGGTCGACCCGAACCCCGACTAGAGCCCACCCTGCAACAAGAGGGCCCCCGGCTCGGGCGCGCTCCCGCCGCGTCAGGTGAGGGAGCGGTCCAGTCGTTCGACGAACCGACGCAGCAGGAACAGGCTGACGTCGTCGTCGGTGCGTTCCTCGACGTGGAAGGGGCGATCCATGATGTGGAGCAGCCGCAGCAGCGAGATGAAGAAGAACGAGATGAACCCGATGATGATCGCAGCCTCGTAGGTCGGCTCGATCTCCATGAACACGAGCACGGTGATGATGATGCCCACGATCGCCTGGATCAGGAGGTTGGCGGACGGGAGGAACTCGGTCCGCTGCACGTGGTACACCCGCAGGACGTTCCGGCGGAGTGAGCTCTGCTCGTTGCGGAGCCGGGACGTGTACGTGGCCTGGACCCCCACACGGTCCAGCTCCAGGAAGGACGTGTTGAGGTCGTCGACCGCGTCCAAGGCCTTGGTTGACCGGGGGTCGGCGAGGTCCTCGAGGAAGGCGGCCACGATGCGGACCTGCGTGTCCTCCAGGCGAGCCAGATCGAAGTCGGGGAAGGCCAGCGTGAAGGCCGCGCAGTCGTCGTGGATGTTCGTCAGGGCCGCGGTGATCTCGGCGGGCACCCGCTCGGCCTCCTTGTAGTCGGCGAGCGTCCCGGCCACGATCAGCCCGAGCACGAACACCCCGCCGGCCAGGACGCTCGTGAACAGCGGGCTCAGGCTGATGAACTCGAGCGAGAACGCCGCGAC
>DATFEU010000278.1:0-6079 GCA_035250725.1 Actinomycetota bacterium | reverse complement strand
CGCGACGACGGGCCAGGCGGGCGGAAGGCCTTCCGGTCGCACGGCCCACTCGGCGAGCGTCACCTGGATCGCCTGCGCCCCCAGGCCGACGGCGAGGGTGACCGCGAGCGCGGCCACACCGATCTGCCGCGCGCCGAACGCGTGCCGGTCGAGGCCGATCGCGAACGTCGACAGGCCGAACGCGACCAGGGCGGCCTCGGCAACCGCGGCCGCTCCCATCCAGGCCGGGGCGTTCGTCAGCGCCTCGGGCAGGAGACCGGCCACCGAGGCCCACGCGAGGACGGTGCCCGCCACGGCGACGAGCAGGGCCGGCCACGCGTCCCGGCGCCGTTCGCCCCGCACCCCCGCGAAGCAGATGAGTGCCGCGAGCGGGAGGAACGCCGCGATCGCCCAGGTCCCGGGCCCGCCTCCGGGCGCCAGCCGAAGGATCGACCACGGATCCTGCGACCCGACCACCGAGGAGAGCGCCTCCGACGGCCCGCTCGAGGCGGCGAGCACGACCGGGAACGCGAGCAGCGCGGCGGCGAGCAACGCCAGGCCCACGAGCGAGAACCCGCGAACCCGCGTCCGGCCCCCGAGCAGCCACGCCGCGACGAACAGCGCGAGCGGAAGCACCACCGAAGGGGCGAACACCGCCCCGAGCGCGAGCGCCACGCCGAACCCGACGCCGAACCGGAAGGGACGTTCGGGGCCGTCGCGTCCGAACGCCACCACCACGCGGTCCCAGAGGAACGGGAGGACGGCAAGTGCCACGAGCAACGCCAGCCTGCCCTCCGAGAACGCCCACAGGACCAGCGCGGACAGGACGTACGCAGCCGCCGAGATCACCGCGGGGCCGGGGGCGGACGTCTCGCGATGCATCGTCCGGTACATCGTGATCCCGGCGATGAGCGGCAGCCCGCCGAGCATCACTTTCTCGAACAGCGCCGTGCTTCCGAACGCGGCCCACGACCCGGCCCCGAGTCCAGCGAGCGCCGGGCTGCCCGGTTGCGTCCCTCCGAGCACGGTCGTGCGGACGGCCGAGGCGAGCTCGACGAAGAAGTCGCCGACCGCGGGGGGGAACGCCGCGAGCGCTCCGCCGCTCAGGACCTCGGGCCCGAAGAAGTGGCGAACGGCGAGCGCGGCGAGCGCGATCGCCAGCACCGAGCCGAGCAGGACCGGATGTCCGGTCGCCACCGATGCCGCCCGCCTCGGAAGCGGGCGGCCGAGCTCCTCGTCCTCGAGCTCCTCGAGCCCCTCGTCGAGGAACTCCTCCGCGCGCTCGAACCACCTCGGCAGTCGGAACGTCGAGGCCATGAAGCGGCGAACGTGGCGGTCGCGAACGGACCGCACGGACTGCGCGCGGACCCTGCGCCGCAGCGTGCCCGGGAGATGGGCGATGTTCCATCCCCACGCCGAAAGCAGATCGTAGGCGTCCTCGAAACGACGCGAGATCGTGAGGAAGATCGTGCGCGCGATCCCGAGCACCGCGTACACGGGCATGACCCACAGGAGCGTCACGACGCCGTAGTCCTTCAACATCGACGCGAGCGCGGCACGTTCCGCGTAGTACCTCGTGCTGCGGTGGCGCTCGTCCGCGCGTTCGCCGCGGACCGCGGCGTCGCGATGTCGCGCCGTGGCGAGTGGGGTCATCAGCACGCGGAAGCCCGCGAGCCGAGCCCGCCAGCAGAAGTCGAGATCGTCGTGGTGCCCGGCGAACCGCTCGTCGAACGGCCCGGTCCGCCGCCACGCGTCCCGCGAGATCAGCATCACGGCGGACGAGACGAACAGGACCTCGAGGACGCGGTCGTACTGCCCCTGGTCGCGCTCCCCGTCCTGGAGCGGGGTGAAGGGGTGCCCGAACCGGTCCGTCGAGCGGCCCACCTCGCGAAGGACCCTGGGTTCGTCCCAGTCGACGATCTTCGGCCCGACGACACCGACGCGTTCGACCCCCTCGATGCCCTCGGCCGCCTCGAGCAGGTAGGCGACGGCATCGGGCGCGAGCGCGGCGTCGTCGTGGACCACCAACAGGTAGTCGGCGGCCTCCGCGGCCGCGAGCTGGGTCGCCGCGGCGACGGCCCCGGCGATCCCCCGATCCTCGCCGAGCTCGATCACGCGGCCCTCGCCCAGCGCGAGCCGCAGCTGCTCCAGGGTGCCGTCGGTCGATCCGTTGTCCACGGCCACGACGCCGAGGCGCGGATAGGTCTGGGCGCCGAGCGACTGCAGGCATTCGCGGAGCCAGCCGACCGCGTCCCGCGTGACGAGGACTGCCAACACGCTGGGAGAGCGGACGTGGTCGGAGGCCGAAGACCGATCGACGGTAGCGGTGGCCATCAGGAAGAGCCCGGAGGCGGCGCGCAGCCTAGCACGCCGGCCGCCTGAGACACGGAAGGGGGGCGGACGCCCCCCTCCCGAACGTTCGCCGATCCGGCGCGAGGCCTTCGCGGCTGTGTGTCGCGTTAGGCCTTACGACGGGTCGTCTTCCTTCTCCTCGTCGTCTTCCTGGCCGCCGACTTCTTGGCCGCCGGCTTGCGACGCGTCGTCTTTCTCCTCGTCGTCTTCTTGGCCGCCGGCTTCCGCGCGGCGGTCTTCCGACGCGCGGTCTTCCTCCTCGTCGTCTTCTTCGCCGCCGACTTCTTGGCCGCCGGCTTCCGACGCGCGGTCTTCCTCCGCGTCGTCTTCTTGGCCGCCGGCTTCCGCGCGGCGGTCTTCCGACGCGTGGTCTTCCTCCGCGCCGTCTTCTTGGCCGCCGGCTTGCGAGCCGCCGTCTTGCGCTTCGCGGTCGATCTCTTCCTCGCTGGAGACATGGGTCACCTCCTTCCCATCCGAGTCAGGACGCCATGCGCTTCAGGCGTCGCCGTTCACGTTCGCTCATCCCTCCCCACACGCCGTACCGCTCGTCGCGACGCAGCGCGTAGTTCAGGCACTCGATGCGAACCGGGCAATCGGCGCAGATCCGCTTCGCCTCCCTCGATGAACCCCCCTTCTCGGGGAAGAACACCTCCGGATCGTGTTCCCGGCACCGCGCTCGTTCTTGCCACGGGATGTAGTGATGCAACCTCGTCTCCTCGCCAGAATCACATGCATGTGATTCTGGCCCTTCCGTTCCCTCTTGACAAGAGGGAACTTCGAGATCCGGTGCACCTCCACATGCGTCCCCACACAATCGAATACGCACGCACCCCAGGGTGCAAGAGGTTCTGATGAGAAATCTGAAGGTCTATCTGATTGACCATTCTCGTCTACGTGATTGACCGAAATTCCCTGTTCACGACGTTTCAGACGCGAGTGGCGGTCGCGATCGGCTGATGATCGCTCGGTGTCGACCCTCGTGACACCTTGCGCTGCAAGGGTTCATATGTAGTCGTGCGTTCGATGGGCGCGCGACCGATCGCGAGGATCGCTTCACGCAACTCCGACGGCTCCTTGCGGATCCCCCACTCGGCCCCCGCCATCCGGCTGATCGTTTCTTCCATCAAGGTCCCGCCGAAATCGTTCGCGCCACCGTTCAGGATCACCTGACACGCCTCGACGCCCAACTTCACCCACGAGACCTGCACGTTGTGGATAACTCCGTGCAGCAGGATCCTCGCCACGGCGTGCATCCGGCGGTTGTCGTCGAACGACGGGCCGGGACGCGCCTTCCCCGCGAGGTAGATCGGCGCGTTCTGATGCACGAACGACAGCGGCACGAACTCGGTGAACCCGCCGGTTTCCCGCTGGATCCGCGCGAGCCGCCGGATGTGGAAAACCCAGTGCGGGGGAGCGTCGACGTGCCCGTACATGATCGTCGACGAGCTCCGGATGCCCAGCTCGTGCGCGGTCCGAACGATCTCCTCCCACGTGTCGGCCGGGAGCTTCCCCTTGGTCAGGACCCACCGGACGTCATCGTCGAGGATCTCGGCTGCCGTGCCGGGTATCGAGCCGAGCCCGTGACGCCGGCACTCCTCGAGGAATTCGCGGTAGGAGATGCCGAGCTTGGAAGCGCCGCTCATCACCTCCATCGGACTGAACGCGTGGATGTGGATATCCGGCGCGGCCGTCTTCACGGCGTCGAGCACGTCGAAGTAGAAGGTCGCGGGGAGATCGGGGTGGATACCGCCCTGCATGCACACCTCCGTGCACCCCCAGGCGACCGCCTCGCGGGCGCGTTCGGCGACCTCGTCGAGGGTGAGCGTGTACGACTCCGGGTCGACCTCGCGCTGCGCGAACGCGCAGAACCGGCACCCGACGTAACAGACGTTCGTGAAGTTGATGTTCCGGTTCACGACGTAGGTCACGTCGTCGCCGACGGCCTGCCCGCGGAGGTCGTCCGCGACCCGTGAGAGCGACTCGAGGGCGGCGCCCTCGGCTCGGAACAGCGCCAGCGCCTCTTCGTCGGTCACCGCACCCCCCCGCTCCGCCCGGCGGAGCGCCGAGCGGATCTCCGAGTCGAGGCGCTCGGGTGCAACGCGCGCCGCCTCGGCCGCCCAGGAACGGGTGCGTTCGGGCACGTCCGTCTCGCCGTAGACCAGTTCGGCGTCGGCCCGAAGGCCGTCGCCGGGACCCTTCGAGAAGGTGAGCTCGGTCGCCCTCGGCTTCCACGTCACGTCCGGGTCCTGCCAGGCGATCGGCTCCGGCACCATCCCGGCCACGGCGAGCCCGTCCTCCCCCATCAGCGCCTCCACCGGTGCGCGCATCTTCCCCGCGAGGAACGGATCGGGCCGCAGGGCGAACTCCGGGTAGATCGTCAGCCGCTCGCGGAGCTCGAGCCCGCGACCCGTCGTCCGATCGGCGAGGGTCCGGAGCGCCGGCCAGGGCCGTTCGGGGTTGACGTGGTCCGGGGTGAGCGGCGAGACGCCGCCCCAGTCGTCGATCCCGGCGTCGAGCAGCCGGGACTGCTGCTCGGGCGCGGACAGGTTCGGCGGCGCCTGGACGTGCATCCGGGGTCCGAACACGACCCGCGCGGTCGCCACCGCGGCGAGGAACTCGTCGTCCTCGGGCTCCGGCGCCGCGGCCATCGCCGTGCCGGGCTTGGCACGGAAGTTCTGGACGATGACCTCCTGGACGTGCCGGTACCGGCGATGCACGTCGCGGATCGCGAGGAGCGACGCCGCCCGTTCCCGCGGCGTCTCGCCGATCCCGACGAGGATCCCCGTGGTGAACGGGATCGCGAGCCTGCCGGCGTCCTCGATCGTTCGCAGACGCACCGCCGGGACCTTGTCGGGGGAGCCGAAGTGCGGACCGCCGCGGTCGGACAGCCGCTCGGACGACGTCTCGAGCATGAGCCCCATCGACGGCGCCACGTGCTTCAGCCGAGCCATGTCCTCGTACGACATGACGCCTGGGTTCAGGTGCGGCAGGAGGCCGGTCGCCTCGATCACCCGGATCGCGACGGCGCGCACGTAGTCGAGCGTCGAGCCGAACCCCCGGGCGGCCAGCCACTCGCGCGCGACCGGGTAGCGCTCCTCGGGACGATCCCCGAGGGTGAACAGCGCCTCCTTGCACCCCATCCGCCGCCCGGCCTCGGCGATCGCGACCACGTCGTCCGGCGACAGGTATGGCTCGCCCAGCTTGGCCGGGGGCTTCGCGAACGTGCAGTAGTGGCAGTGGTCGCGACAGAGCATCGTCAACGGGACGAAGACCTTGCGCGAGTACGTGACGGTGCTGCCGTGCCCGAGCGTGCGGAGACGTGTCGCGAGCCGCGTCAGATCGTCGAGCTGGGCGCCGCGCGCGCCCAGCAACGCGGTGATGTCGTCGATCGAGAGGGACTTCCCGGCGTCCGCCCTCGAGAGGGCTCGAGAGACCTCGTGACCGGAGGACGCACGCATCCGCTCGGCGAGCCTATCATCGTGCCGGTTGCGCCCCGTCCGGCCTCCACCGCACACTGCGTCGGATGGAGGCTCCCGAGACGCGGTACGCGAAGAGCGGCGACGTCCACATCGCGTATCAGGTGTTCGGCGTCGGCGGCGTGGATCTCGTGTTCCTCGCCGAGTTCTGGAACTCGATCGAGGCCATGTGGGAACAGCCCGACTACCACCGGTTCCTCGAACGGCTCGGGTCCTTCTCCCGCGTGATCTGCATCGATCAGCGCGGAACGGGCTCGTCCGATCCGGTCTCC
>DATFEU010000263.1:0-4660 GCA_035250725.1 Actinomycetota bacterium | reverse complement strand
TCGAGGACGGCCTCGGGTTCGACGGCTCCTCGATCCGCGGGTTCCAGGAGATCCAGGAGTCGGACATGCTCCTCGTGCCCGATCCGGACACCGCGTACCTGGACCCGTTCACGCGCCATACGACGCTGAACCTCCACTGCTTCGTGAAGGACCCCGTGACCGGCGAGATGTACTCGCGCGACCCGCGGCAGGTGGCCCGCAAGGCGGAGCTCTACCTGCAGCAGACGGGCATCGCCGACACGTCGTTCTGGGGACCCGAGTGCGAGTTCTACATCTTCGACTCGGTCCGGTTCGACCAGAACCAGCACGAGGGCTACTACCACCTCGACGCGATCGAGGGCGTGTGGAACTCGGGACGCGAGCGCGAGATCGACGGCGAGCCGAACCTTGGCTACAAGCCTCGGTACAAGGAGGGTTACTTCCCCCTGCCCCCCATGGACCATTACCAGGACCTGCGCTCGGAGATGCTCCTCAAGCTGGAGCAGGTCGGCCTGTCGATCGAGGTGCACCACCACGAGGTCGGGACCGCCGGCCAGGCCGAGATCGACATGCGGTACTCGACGCTGCTCGCGACCGCCGACAACGTCATGAAGTACAAGTACGTCGTCAAGAACACGGCGCGTCAGGCGGGCAAGACGGTCACGTTCATGCCGAAGCCGCTGTTCCAGGACAACGGCTCGGGCATGCACACGCACCAGAGCCTCTGGAAGGACGACGAGAACCTGTTCTGGGACGAGGTCGGCTACGCGGGGATCTCGGACACCGCGCGCTGGTACATCGGAGGGCTGATCGCTCATGCGCCGTCACTGCTGGCCTTCACCAACCCCACGACGAACTCGTACCGCCGGCTGGTCCCGGGCTACGAGGCGCCCATCAACCTCGTGTACTCGCAGCGGAACCGCAGCGCGTGCGTGCGGATCCCGCAGTACTTCAAGAACCCCGGCGCCAAGCGGCTCGAGTTCCGGACGCCCGACCCGTCGTGCAACCCGTACCTGGCCTTCGCGGCGATGCTCATGGCCGGGCTCGACGGCGTGAAGAGCAAGATCGAGCCTCCGGAGCCGATCGACAAGGACCTGTACGACCTCCCCCCGGAGGACAAGCTCACGGTCAAGCAGGTCCCCGGCTCGCTCGAGGAAGTGCTCGACGCGCTCGAGGCCGATCACCAGTGGCTGCTCGAGGGCGGCGTGTTCACGCAGGACGTGATCGACACCTGGATCGAGTACAAGCGCCTGCACGAGCTCGACGCGGTCCGGCTCCGGCCGCACCCGTACGAGTTCAGCCTGTACTACGACCTGTAACCGGTTCCCACAGCTGGATCGCGTTCCCCTCGGGGTCCTCGAGCTGGGCGAAGCGCCCGTTCGGGTACCCCTCGGGGTCGACCGTCACGTCGATGCCCGCGGCCCGGAGCTGGGCCACGACCGCGTCGAGGTCGCCCACCCGGAAGTTGATGCCCCATCCCCCCCGACCGAGGAACGGGCTTTCACCCCCGCCGGCTGGGAACGGCGCGAACACGGTCGGACCCTCTAGCTGGGTCCAGACCTCCGCGTCGTAGGACGCCGGCGGCGGCGAGACGCCGAGGTGCTCCGCGTACCAGGCGGAGAGCGCTTCCGGATCGCTCGCGCTGAAGAAGAACCCGCCGATGCCCTCCACCCGTTCCACCTGGTCCTCCTTCTCGTGATCTACCGAGGACCGCCGCGCGCCAACCGTAGCAAGCGGCCAGATCGATGGTCCCGACGGCCCGCATGCCCACGGCGGAGCGGGACCAAGGCCACGCTGCCGGTGGACCGCCGGGTGCGGCCGCCTCGCATGGTCGTAGCCTTCGCTCTCGTGGCGAAACGGAGCGTTCGCGCACCCCACCCGATCGACATCAGGCAGACGCTCGTGCCGCTGCAGCGTGGCACGGCCGATCCGACGATGCGCTCGGAGCGCGGCGGCGTCGTCCGCGCGTCCCGAACACCCGACGGACCCGTGACTGTGCGTCTCGCCGAGGTCGACGGCGGGATCGAGGTCGAGGCCTGTGGTCCGGGCGCCGACTGGCTGCTCGAACGCGCGCCGGCGTGGTGTGGCGCGCTCGACGACGACTCGGGGTTCGACCCGCCGAAAGGACCGGTGCGCGATCTCTGGCGGCGGAAGCGCGGACTTCGGATCCCGCGGACCGAGCTCGTCACCGAACGGGTGGTCCCGGTGGTATTCGAGCAGAAGGTGACCGGATGGGAGGCGCGGCGCGCCTATGTCCGACTGGTTCACGCGCTCGGCGAGCCGGCGCCCGGACCGTTCGGCCTCACGCTCCCGCCGGATCCCGCCCGCGTCGCCGAGCTGCCGTACCACGACTTTCACCCGTTCGGCGTGGAACGCCAGCGCGCCGAGGTCGTCCGCGCGATCTGCGCCCGCGCGGACTGGTTCGACGCGGCCGCCACCCTGCCGCTCGCCGATGCGTCGGACCGGCTCGCGTCGTTCCCCGGGCTCGGTCCGTGGAGCGTCGCCGAAGTCGCCCGTGTGTCCTTCGGCGACGCCGACGCGGTCTCGGTCGGCGACTACCACGTGAAGCACCAGGTTGCCTGGCTCCTCGCGCACGAGCCGAGGGGAACCAACGAGCGGATGCTGGAACTGCTCGAGCCATTCCGGCCTCACCGCGGCCGCGTGCAGCGGCTGATCGAGTCGAGCGGGATCCGCGAGCCGGCGTACGGACCGAGGATGGAGCGGCGAGCGATCGATCGGATCTAGACCCTTGGGCGGATCACATCACCGGGTCGCCGCAGTCCGCGAACCACCGGAGGTAGCCTTCGACGAGGCCGAGATGGATCACGCGGTCGATCTCGCCGTCCTCGCTCACCGCCGTGACGTCGACGTCCACCACGTCCGGGATCAGGGTCGCACGGCCGTCGACCACCCAGGTGAACTGGGCGGGGTCCGCGGCGGCGACGAACCTGAACTCCGAGTCGGGGACGATGAAGTCGCGAAGGTACACGCGACAGGCCTGCTCGCCGTAGAACTCGACGACCGCCGGATGGAGACGGTCGAACAGGAACCGCTCGTCGCCGGTTCTGATCGCGGCGCTGAAGACGGGGAGGAAACCCTCGGGCGATTCCGCGGCGATGCTTGCCCCTTGGGGCGACGCACCGCCGCCGTCGTCGGAGCCGAGCCAGATCGCCGACCCCACGACCACAGCGAGCGTCAGGATGCCGAGCGCGGCGAGCTTGGATTTCATGCCCTCTTCGCGCCGCGTCGCTCCGTCACGGCTCCGGGAGGATGGCATCGGCCTCCATCTCCACCACCCAGCGAGGGTCGAGGAACCCGGCGACGACGACCATCGTGCTCGCCGGACGGACGGAGGCGAACACCTCGCCGTGCGCCCGGCCGACGTCCTCCCAGTCCTCCGCGCTCGTGAGGTAGGTGCGTGTTCGGACGACGTGTTCGGGATCTGCCCCCGCCTCGGCGAGGGCGGCGACGATGATCTCGAGCACGCGCGACGCCTGCCCGTAGGCATCGGGAGGCGGATCCGCGCCATCGGGCATGATCGGCGCCGTCCCCGAGACGGAGACGTGGCGCCCGTCCACCACCGCGCGGGAGAACCCGATCACCGGCTCGAACGGCGACCCCGACGCGATCAGTCGGCGATCCATCGCTCCTGTGGAGCCCTCCCCGGAGCTTGCACGAGCGCGCATCGTGTCATGGCGCGCCTCGAAACCGCAACGGACGCCGCTACTCCTCCGGCCCCTGGTAGAACACGCGTTCCATCGCGCGCCGCGCCCGGCGCGTGATCCGTCGGTAGTCCTCGAGGAACGTCTGCCGCGGGTACTCCTCGTACCCGAGCCGGCGAGCCAGCGCGGTCTGCTCGTGCGGATCGGCGGGGATCGCCTCCGCGTGGATCCGCCGGTCGATCTCGAGCGCGTCCTTCACGTCGGACAGGAAGACGAACGCCTCGCCCAGCGCACGCGCCGTGCCGTCCTCGATCAGCCGGCGTTCGGCGAGACGCTCGATCGCGTCGAGCGTCCCTCGGGCACGCACCTCGGGATCCCGCCCGCCGAACCGCATGAGCGAGAGCTCGACCGCGAACTGCACGTCCGCGAGCGAGCCGTAGCCCAGCTTGAAGTGGAACCGCCCGGCGTCGCGCGGGCGGACGCGTTCGCGTTCGATCCGCTCGCGCATGCGTCGGATCTCGCCGACGTGCTCGACCGTCAGGTACTCGGGGTAGGCGAAGTCGCTCGCGAAGGAGCAGAAGCGCCGCCCGACCTCTTCGTCACCGGCGACCCATCGCGCGCGCGTGAGCGATTGGAACTCCCACCTCTCGGCGTAGCGCTCCCAGTACTCGAGGTAGGCGGCGAACGAACGGGCAAGCGGCCCGCTCCGACCCTCGGGCCGAAGATCCGCGTCCGTCTCCCACCCGGCCTCGCGCACCACGGCCGTCACGCGCTCGGCGGCCTCGATCCCGAGACGTGAGGCTTCGGGCCCCTCGCCCTCGTACACGAACAGCAGGTCGAGATCGGATGCGAACGTGAGCTCTTCGGCCCCGAGCTTCCCCACCCCGACGACCGCGAACGGGACCTCGGCTTTCGCGGCGACGACGGCGTCGGCCACGACGCGGTCGGCGACGGCCGCGAGGGCGCGACCCGTCCCTCTCGCGTCGAGCTCGCGCGCCGCCCACCGCGCCGCGACGGCG
>DATFEU010000256.1:0-4290 GCA_035250725.1 Actinomycetota bacterium | reverse complement strand
CCTTGGAGGCGCGGGACGGTTCCCTCCGGGGCGTGGCACGATGGGGCCCGGCCCGGCCCGGCCGGAAGGAGACCCCCGTGGTGCTCGACTCGTTCCTCGACGCGATGGGCAGCACGCCGCTCGTGCGGCTGCGCTCCGTCACGCGCGGCGTGAGGCCGCTGGTCCTGGCGAAGCTCGAGATGCTGAACCCCGGCGGCTCGGTGAAGGACCGGATCGGCCTGCGGATGATCGAGGCGGCCGAGCGCGAGGGCCTCCTGAAGCCCGGCGGCACGATCGTCGAGCCGACCTCGGGGAACACCGGCCACGGCCTGGCGATCGCGGCCGCGATCCGTGGCTACCGGTGCATCTTCGTGATGCCGGACAAGATGAGCCAGGAGAAGATCTCGCTCCTGCGTGCGTACGGGGCCGAGGTCGTGATCTGCCCGACCGCCGTCCCCCCGGAATCCCCCGAGTCCTACTACCGCGTGGCCGACCGTCTCACCGAGGAGATCCCAGGTGCCTTCCAGCCGAACCAGTACATGAACCAGGTGAACCCCGAGGCCCATTACGCGACCACCGGGCCCGAGATCTGGCGGCAGACCGACGGCAAGATCGACGTGTTCGTCGCGGGGGTCGGGACCGGCGGCACGATCACCGGCGCGGCTCGGTACCTGAAGGAGCAGAACCCCGATGTCCTCGTCGTCGGCGCCGACCCCGAGGGGTCGATCTACTCCGGCGACGTGCATCCGTACCTCACGGAGGGGATCGGCGAGGACTTCTGGCCCACGACCTTCGACCCGGGGCTCGTCGACCGGTACGTGCGCGTGACCGACCGTGACGCGTTCCGCATGGCGAGGCGGATCACCCGCGAGGAGGGCATCCTCGTCGGCGCGTCGTCGGGGACCGCCGTCGTCGCGGCGCTCGAGGTCGCGTCGGAGCTGCCCGAGGAGGCCACGATCGTCGTGATCCTGCCCGACACGGGGCGGAACTACCTGTCGAAGGCGTACTCGGACACCTGGCTGATCCAGTACGGGCTCATGGAGCGCCCCGAGATGATCCGGGTCGAGGAGGTCCTCTCGGCCAAGCACGGCGAGGTCCCCCCGCTCGTCACCGTGAACGCGCACGACAAGGTGCGCCAGGCGATCGACGTGCTCCAGGAGTTCGGCATCTCGCAGGCGCCGGTGGTCCGCGAACCCGGCGTCGACGTGGCGCAGTTCGTCGGCGCGGTCCACGAGAACGCGTTGCTCGACCGGATCTTCCGCGACCCCGACGCGCTGCAGGCCGACGTCGCCGAGGTCATGGGGCCCCCGATCGGCATGGTCGAGTTCGACGCGCCGATCGAGCTCGCGTTCGAGACACTGCAGCACGGCCCGGCCGTCCTCCTCGAGAAGGCGGGGCAGGTCCTCGGGGTGCTCACCCGGAGCGACCTCCTCGAGTTCCTCGCACATCGGTCTCGCGTCTGACGTGCGGGCGCTGGGGATCGACGTCGGGGTTCGCAAGGGGCTCGACCTCGTCCTTCTCGACGCCGACCGGACCGTGGTGGATTCGGCACGCCACGTCCTGGTGGACGACCTCCCGAAGCTCGTCCCCGACTTCGGCCCCGACATCGTGGCGATCGACGCGCCGCCGGGGTGGGCGAGCGCCGGCCGTTCGCGGCTGACCGAGCGGGAGCTCCGGTGGTTCGGCATCCAGTGCTTCAACACGCCGTCGGACTCGCGCATGGCCGAGCACCCGTTCTACGAGTGGATGACGATCGGCTTCGCGGCGTTCGCGGCGATCGACGAGCCGTTCCCCCGCTACCGGGGCGGCTCGGTGAAGGGCACCGCGATCGAGGTGTTCCCGCACGCGAGCGCGGTCGTGCTCGCCGGCTGTCTGCCGCCGAGGGGCCCGAGCCCGCACGCCTGGCGCCGAAGCGTCCTGCGCGAGCGCGGCGTCGAGGTCGCGGGCCTGCGCTCGGTCGACCAGGTCGACGCGGCGCTCGCAGCGCTCACCGGCCTGTACGCGCTCGAGCGCCGGTTCAGCGCGCCCGGCGACCCGAAGGAGGGACAGATCGTGGTGCCCTCGGCGACGCTGCCCGCGCGGCCCTATCGGCGCGGCGAGTCCCCCAGGGTCGAGCGGCGACAGCCCGCCCTCCCGGGCCTCGCCGCGTGCGGGTGCGGCGATCCGTCGTGCAGCGCGCTCACCGCCCGGGAGTTCGCGCCGGGCCACGACGCGAAGCGCAAGTCGGCGCTCTGGAGCCTGGCACGCTCGGGACAGGAGGCGGTCGACGAGCTGAAGCGACGCGGCTGGGCGATACCCCCGGAGATGCGATGAGCGAGCGGGCGGGTGGGGACGGACCGGACGACCCGGAGATGCGGTTCGAGACGCGCGCGATCCACGTGGGGCAGGACCCGGAGGCCGAGTTCGGGTCCGTGAACATCCCCATCTACCAGACGTCGACCTTCGCGCAGCCGGCGGTCGGCAAGCCGAAGGCGTGGGACTACGCGCGGGCGGGCAACCCGACCCGCGAGGCGCTGCAGCAGGTGCTCGCGTCGCTCGAGGGCGGGTCGCGGGCGCTGTGCTTCTCGAGCGGCCTCGGCGCCACGACGACGCTGCTGCTCACGCTGAAGCCCGGCGATCACGTGCTGATCTCGGACGACGTGTACGGCGGGACGTACCGGCTGCTCTCCCGCGTGATGGATCGGTGGGGGCTCGAGTTCGACGTGGTCGACATGACGGACCTCATCGCGTGCCGTGCCGCCGTCCGGGAGGGCACCGCGCTCGTGTGGGCCGAATCGCCGACGAACCCCTTCCTCAAGGTGATCGACATCGCCGCCGTGGCAGAGCTCGCGCACGCGGCGGGCGCGCGGTGCGTCGTGGACAACACGTTCGCGACGCCGTACCTGCAGCGCCCGCTCGAGCTGGGGGCGGACGTCGTGCTGCATTCCATGACGAAGTACCTCGGCGGCCACTCGGACCTGATCGGCGGGGCGCTGGTGGCGAACGACGCAGAGCTGATCGAGCGGCTGACGTTCCTCGTGAACGCGGCCGGCGCTGTCCCGGGCCCGATGGACTGCTACCTCGCGCTCCGCGGCGTGAAGACGCTCGCGCTGCGGATGGACGCGCACTGTCGGGGCGCGAAGCAGATCGCCGAGTTCCTCCAGGGCCATCCGAAGGTCACGCGCGTGCACTACCCGGGGCTACCCGGGCACCCAGGGTTCGAGGTCGCGGTGCGGCAGATGAAGGACTTCGGCGGGATGGTGAGCTTCGAGGTCGACACCCGCGACGAGGCGATCAGGGTGGCCGAGTCCACGGAGCTGTTCTTCCTCGCCGAGTCGCTCGGCGGCGTCGAGTCGCTGATCGAGCTCCCCGGACCGATGACGCACGCGAGCGTCTCGGGCTCGCCGATCGAGGTGCCCGAGACGCTGATCCGGCTCTCGGTCGGGATCGAGCACTCGGATGACCTGGTCGCCGATCTGGAGCAGGCGCTCGGATAGCGATCCAGCCTACACATGCTACTGTATGTGCATGCTCGAACGACGCCTGCAGATCCTCCTCGACGAGGCGCGGTACCAGCGGGTGACCGCGGAGGCGAGGCACCGCGGAGTCTCGGTGGGCTCCGTCGTCCGTGAGGCGATCGATCGCGCGCTTCCGGCGACCGGTCCGCAGCGGCGCGCAGCGGCCGAACGGATCCTCTCCGCTCCCGACATGCCCGTGCACGACGACCCCTCGGAGCTTCGAACCGAGCTCGACGAGCTCCGAGGCCGCCGCGGGTGATCGTTCTCGACACGACGATCCTGGTCTATGCGAAGGGATCGGATCACCCGCTCCGAGAGCCCTGCCGGACGCTGCTCGGCACGATCGAGGACGGCAGCGTTGCCGCCACGACGACCGCGGAGGCGATCCAGGAGTTCGCCCACGTAAGGGCCCGGCGTCGAGACCGCGCCGACGCGAGCGAGCTCGCGGCGGCATACGTCGACCTGTTGGCCCCGCTCCTGCTCGTGGAGGAGGCGGAGGTGCGCGAAGGTCTCCGCCTGTTCGACGTCCACCCCGAGCTCGGGGCCTTCGACGCGGTCCTTGCGGCTGCGGTCATCGCGTCGGGTGCCGAAGCCCTGGTCTCGGCGGACCGCGCGTTCGGCGTCGTTCAGGGCCTGCGCCACGTGGATCCCGCGACGCCCGAGCTCGCCCACCTTATCCAGGGCTAGGTCCGGTCGATCGTGCCCGGCCGGCGACGGATCAGGCCACTTCGCACTTCTCCGTGTGCAGGTACTGGCGGCACTCCTCATCGGTGAGCGATCTCGTGAGGTTCTGCCGGGCGATCTCGAGGAGATC
>DATFEU010000255.1:0-2101 GCA_035250725.1 Actinomycetota bacterium | reverse complement strand
TGCTGATCCACGTCTCGACCGACTACGTGTTCGACGGGGAGAAGGGCGAGCCCTACGACGAGCTCGACGCGCCGAACCCGCTGAGCGTGTACGGGCGGAGCAAGCTCGCGGGGGAGATGCTGGTGCGATCGATCCTGCCCGAGTCGTTCGTCGTCCGGGCCGGCCTGTTCTTCGGCGGCAAGGATGACCGACTCTCGCGGGCCCTCCGCGAGCTCGCGGCGGGTGGGAGCGCGGCCGGGTTCGTCGACCGCGTGGGATCGCCGACGTACGTGAAGCACCTCGCCGAACGGCTGCTGCCGCTCGCGCTGACCGGCCGGTTCGGGCTGTATCACCTCGGGGGCCCCGAGCCCGCGTCGCGCTTCGACGTGCTCCGGCGCGCGAAGGAGCTCGGGAATTTGCCGGGCGAGGTGCGGGAGCAGAAGGCGGACGAGCTCGACCTGCCGGCCGCGCGCCCTCGGAACAGCACGCTCACGAGCGTGTTCGCCGAGGAACTCGGCGTGCCGAAGATGCCGCCGCTCGACGACGCGCTCCGCGATCTGCTCACAACGCTCCAGGCTGGCCCGACGTTGATCGACCGCCCGGTCTGAGCTCGTCATCGCTACGGCGGGGCGCGCTCCGGGAGCGGTGTTCCGTCGGGTCGTCTGAAGATCGGACGGCCGTCCACCATCTCGACGCGGAACCCCCGATGGATCGCTCGATGATGCGGACGGCAGAGCAGGATCAGGTTCTGAAGCGAGGTCTCACCGCCGTCGGCCCAGTGCCGAACGTGATGGGCGTCGCACCAGCCAGGTGGTCGTTCGCACCCGGGGAACCGGCAGCATCGATCTCGAACGGCAACGGCCCGTCGGAGCGCGGTCGGCACGGTCTTGGTCCGTCGACCGACCTCCAGCGGCTCGGAGGCGGCGTCCGTGATCACCCGGGTCACGTTCGCGTCGCACGCGATGCGCCGTGCGGCCTCGGATGTGACCGCGCCGGTGTCGTCGAGCTCGGCACCGTGGCCGGCGCGAGCTTCGAGGGTTCGAACGTCCATCGTGACGACGACGTGGGGACGCTCGCCGCCCACCGTGGGTCGGTCGAGCGAGTCCAGCCACTGCCGGCACAGCTCCCCCAGTGCATCGGCCCGGCGCTGGGTTGGGGTCCGCATGTCTTTCGGATCGCCTGTTCGGGCCTCGTGGTCCGCCACCGCCCGGAGCGCCGAGATCAGCGACTGCCCTGTCTCCGGATCCAGCTCACCCGCCACCGCCACCATCCCGTCCGCAGCGGGTGAGACGTTCAGGGATCGCCGTTCGAATCGGCGATCCTCCTCCTGTATGGCCCCATCGGGATCAGCGGCCATCCTCCAGTGAGCGAGGACCCGGCGTAGCTCCCCGAAGGGGGCCGCACGAGCGACCTCGACGAGGGCCGCCTCGCTCTGCTTGAACGCGATCGGGGCTGCCTCCTGGGCCGCTGCCAGCATCCGAACCGCCGAGGTGGAGATATCGCCCTGTCCGAGGGCCTCTGCGGTCGTAGGCATCTGTTGGAGCGATCGAGCCGTCCGCACGGTGGCCTCCGCGGCGGCGGCGGAGATCGTCTGTCGATCGGCGAGCCACGTGGCCGCGGAGAGGTGGCCGTCGACGGCGTAGGACTTCCGCCGCTCGAACTCGACCAGCCGTCGTCCTCGCTCGGCTTCGATGATGCGTCCGGCCCGCTCGAGCTCGTCCAGGTCAGTTGCGAGTGCGGCCTCGGAGAGCGCGCTTACATCCTCCGCCCGGAGTCCGTCCAGCGCAGAGCGGAGTTCGCTCACGACGTTCCGTCTCTCGAACACATGTTCGACAGCCTAGCATCGGCCGGTGACAGGCCTGGACGCTCGACCGGCGTCCGACCGGCGGCCTTCTACGGCCGCCGCCGCTGCGCGTACGCTGAACCCACGATGGAACAGCGCCTCACCCTGATCACGCTCGGCGTGGCCGACGTGACGAAGGCCAAGGAGTTCTACGAACGGCTCGGCTGGAAGGTGGGGCTCGAGGCGGACGACACGGCCTTCTTCCAGGTCGGCGGCCTGATCGTGTCGCTCTGGTCGCGGGAGAAGCTGGCCGAGGACAGCGGCGTCGAAGACGGCGGC
>DATFEU010000220.1:0-4161 GCA_035250725.1 Actinomycetota bacterium | reverse complement strand
GAGATCGCGAGCAACGCGGCGGCGACCGCGGCGGCCCAGGCCGGCGCCTGCAGACGGCGGAGCACCGCCGAGAGCGATGCGGCGCGCCAGGGCAGGATCGGACCGATCCCCATCAGGAACAGCAGGAGCAACGTGACCGGCCCCGCGTTCCGGTTGAAATAGGGGGCTCCCACCGACACCCGCTCCCCGGTGAGGGCCTCGGCGAGCAACGGGTAGATCGTGCCGACCAGGATCGTGAACGTGAGGACGAGCAGCAGGATGTTGTTGCCGAGGAAGACGCTCTCGCGCGACAGCGGCGTGTCGAACGACGCCTCGGTCCGGAGCGCCTCCCGGCGCCACGCGATGAGCCCGAACCCGCCGACCAGCACGAGCGTGAGGAACGCCAGGTACAGGGGCCCGACGACCGACTCCGCGAACGCATGCACGGACGACAGGATCGTTCCCCGAGTGAGGAAGGTCCCGAGCACCGTGAGCGCGAACGTGCCCACGATCAGCGACAGGTTCCAGACCTTCAGCATGCCTCGGCGCTCCTGGACCATGACCGAGTGCAGGAAGGCGGTCCCGGTGAGCCACGGGAGCAGCGCGACGTTCTCGACGGGGTCCCAGGCCCAGTACCCGCCCCACCCGAGGACGCCGTAGGACCAGAGCGCCCCGAGCGTGAGCCCGATCGTGAGGAAGATCCAGGCCGCGAGCGTCCACCGGCGCGTGACCCGCATCCAGGCGTCGCTCGCGCGTCCCGTCGCGAGCGCGGCGATCGCGAACGCGAACGGAACCGTGAAGCCGATGAACCCCAGGTACAGGAAGGGCGGGTGCGCCGCCATCAGCGGGTGGTTCTGCAGGAGCGGCAGCGGGCCGCGCCCGTCGGCCGGCGCGGTCGCGAGCGTCGCGAACGGCGTCGTCGGGCCGAGCACGAGGAGCAGATAGAACGCGCAGACGCCGAACATCACCGCGAGCGCCCACGGGAACGTTTCGGGTCGGCGCTCGCGGAAGCGGAACGCGACGGCGGCCAGGTACCCGCCGAGCACGAGGTTCCACAGCAGCAGTGAGCCCTCGTCGGCGGACCACAGCGCGAGCACCTTGAAGAACGTCGGCGTCGCAAGGCTCGAGTTCGTCGCGACGTATCGGAGGGAGAAGTCGTCCGCGAGCAAGGCCGCGAGCATCGCGAGGTTCGCGACGAGCACCAAGCCGAACAGCGAATACGCGGCCGTGCGAGCGCTCTCGACGACCCGGAGCCGGTCCGTTCGGACGCCGACGATCGCCGCGGTCGCACCGTACAGCGCGAGGGCGAAGGCGAGCGCGAGCGCGACGGTCCCGACGAACGCCGGCACTAGTTCACCTCGACCGGCGACGGTGTCTCCCCCGGCGCCGGCGGGCGGTACTCCTCACCGTGCTTGACGAGCATCGAATCGGAGTGGAACGCGCCGTCCGGCCCGAACGCGCCCTCGAGCACGACGCCGGTCCCCGTCGTGAACAGCGCCGGCGTGCCGCCCGTGTGCACCACGGTCATGCGGGTGGTCCCATCCGTGACGACGAACCCCACGCCCTCGCCGACGTCGTGGACCGATCCCGGCACCACCTGTCCGCCGAGGCGTAGGTACTCACCAGGTGCCGGCTGCTGCGCCAACAGCTCGGTAGGGGTGACGTAGTACACGAGGTTGCCGGACAGCGCCTGGGTCGCGACCCAGGCGAGGCCACCGGCGATCAGCACCAGGAGCACGACGACGCGGACGCGCACGCACAGAGCCTACGAGGGGCCCCTGGTTCCGTCGAGGCACGCATGACGCTCCGACGGACCCGTGCCTCCGGACTCAGACGTCGAACTCGCCGCGCCCGACGACGTGGACTCCTCCGCCGACCCGAACGCGCCAGGCGGCCCCCTCGCGTTCGGCCACGACGTGGAGCTCGCTCGGCCGGCCGACCTGCTCGCCCTGGCGGATCGTCACCGATCCCGGCATGCCGGCGAGCCCGTGCTCGGCGAGATGCGCGGCGAGGGGGCCCGCGGCCCCGCCCGTGGCGGGATCCTCACCGATCCCCATCTCCGCGTCGAACATCCGCGCGGTCACGCCCTCGTCGGTCACCGCGAACAGGTAGAGACAATCCGCGTTCGAGCGCGACACGGCCTCGCGCGTACGCGTCTCGTCGCGGACGGCGCGCCGGAGCCGTTCGAGGTCGCGGATCGGGACGACCGTGATGCGCAGCCCCGTCGAGACCGTGTCGATCGGCAGGTCGTCGCGCAGGTCATCGACGCCGAGGCCGATCGCGCCGGCGATCAGCTCGCGGTCCTCGAACGACGGCCCGAACGCAGCCGGCAGCTGCGTCATCCACGCGAACCCGGCTTCGAGGTCGACCTGGACGGGGATCTCGCCGGCGGCTACGACCTGGGTCGCCGGGGAGGTGACCCGACCCTCGCTGACCATCACGAACGCCGTCCCGAGCGTCGGGTGGCCGGCGAACGGCAACTCCGAACCGGGAGTGAAGATCCGCATCGCGTACCGGTCTCCCCCCGCTTCGGTCACGAAGGTGGTCTCGGAGAAGCCGATCTCCCGCGCGATCGCCTGCATGCCCGCGGCGTCGAGCTCGACGGGTTCGGGAACGACGCAGAGCTGGTTGCCGGCGAGGGGACGCGGCGTGAACACGTCGACGATCCGGAACGGGATCGGCACGACGGGCACTGTATCGGGTCGTTGCTACCGTTGGTCATGGCCGAACGCACCTTCCGCGACGGGGTCCGCGCGATGGCGCCGCTCGTCGTCGCGGTGCTCGGCTTCGCGATCTCGTTCGGCGTGCTCGCGCGCGCCGCCGGCTTCGGCTGGCTGGCACCGATCGTGATGTCGGCGACGACGTTCGCCGGGTCGGCGCAGTTCGCCGCGGTCTCCGTGCTCGGCGACGGTGGGACCGTCGCGGCCGCGGTCGCGGCGGCGCTCCTGTTGAACGCGCGGTACGGGCCGATCGGCGTCTCGGTGGCCCCGTGGCTCACCGGGAGTGCCTGGTCGAGGTTCCTGCATGCGCAGCTCGTGGTGGACGAGTCGTGGGCGATCGCGGCCGAGGGCGAGGGTCGGTTCAACCGGGGGGTGCTGATCGGCGCCGGACTGGTCCTCTACGTCGCGTGGGTGGCGGGAACGGCGGTCGGCGCGATCCTCGGGGAGGCGTTCGGCGATCCGTCCGCGCTCGGGCTGGACGCGGCGTTCGCCGCGCTCTTCCTCGGCCTCCTGGTCCCGCTCGCCAAGGACCGGCGGCACGTCGCGGCGGCCGTTCTCGGGGCAGCGATCGCGCTGGTGCTCACGCCGTTCGCGCCGGCCGGTGTGCCGATCGTCGCCGCGAGCGCGGCTTGCCTCCTGGGGCTGAAGCGATGACCGACGTCTGGATCGTCGTCGGGCTCGTCGGCGCCGGGACGATCGCGATCAAGGCGGCCGGGCCGGTCCTGCTCGGCGGGCGGGCGCTGTCCGCGCGTCTCGGCGGCGTCATCGAGCTCCTGGCGCCTGCACTGCTCGGCGCGCTCGTGGCCGTGCAGACGTTCCAGGACGGTCAGCGGCTCGTCCTCGACGAACGCGTGCTCGGCGTCGCCGCCGCGGCGGTGGCGATCCGGCTGAAGGCGCCGCTGCTCGTGGTCGTGGTGGTCGCAGCCGCGACGACCGCGCTCGCCCGGGCGGTCACATAGGCCGCCGGGCGACCACGGCTCCCCGGAGCGGCGGACGGGAATCGAACCCGCATCATCGCCTTGGAAGGGCGAGGCTCTGCCACTGAGCTACCGCCGCGCGCACGAACCCGCCCCGCAGGGCGGTTCGGCGTCGATGACAGTTTGCACACACTACGTCGCACTTGGCCATCTCGGCCATGAGCGCCTCCCAACTGCGGTCGCGGAGCCCTCTGGAGATCTCGAACGCCTTGTTGCCTCGGTGATCGAATTCGAGGACGAGTGGATCGTCCTCCCCGCAGTCGACGCACGGACGGCTGCTGAAGAACTCGAACAGGAATCCGCCCGCCCGATGGGTCTATCCGGACTTCTGACCGGTCCGCAGATCCATCCAGTTCGACTCGATCGACGAGTAGCGGGCCCACGCGGCCGCCCACCCGTCGTCGTTGCGCGGGAACTTCTCCACGGGCTGCTGCGGGGTGTTCCGGTCCCAGATCCCGAAGTGGTCGGGCGCGTACCCCAGCAGG
>DATFEU010000218.1:0-8245 GCA_035250725.1 Actinomycetota bacterium | reverse complement strand
CCGGGCGGTGATGGAGCCGACGAACTCGACGTCGCGAACGTCCGAGACCCCTTCGATCTCGCCCTCGAACTCGCGATGCTGGACGTCGAGCCAGCGCACCCACTCCGCGAGCTCCTCGCCCGCGACGAGTCCGATCAGGGGCCCCACGCCTTGCTCTGGTGAAGCCCGATAGGCCTCGACGAAGTCCACCACCGTCTGCCGGGCCGCCGAGGCGTCGAGGGCCGGACCGGGGGTGAGTTGCGCGGGCGCGATCGGCGCGACCGGGCCCGTCGACTCGGCCGCACACGCCGTCGCGGAGACGACCAGCGGTACGGCAACGAGGAGCAGGCGGGAAGGTCGCATCGACGTGCCCGATGATACGGCCGGCATCGGTCTCCGGGGTCGCCCCTCCCTCGCGCGTGAGCCCTGTGGGGTCGCCCGATAGACTGGCCGATGGAGGAGCCGGCCGGGCGACCGCGGGCGGCGACGCTCGAGGAACGTCCGGACTCCACAGGGCAGGGTGCTGGGTAACACCCAGGCGGGGCGACCCGCGGAAAGCGCCACAGAGAACAGACCGCCGCGCGAGCGGCAAGGGTGAAACGGTGAGGTAAGAGCTCACCAGCGGGCCGGGTGACCGGTCCGGCTCGGCAAGCCCCACCCGGAGCTAGGCCAAGCAGGGAGCGTCCGAGGGCTGCCCGCCCGAGCTCCCGGGTAGGCCGCACGAGGGTTTCGGCCCCGGGGCGCTCGCGAGAGCGCTCAGACAGATGGTCGCCGCCGGGCCTGCGGGCCCGGTACAGGATCCGGCGTACAGGTCGACTCCTCCGCCTCTCCGCCGAAGGTCCGCCGGGCTGTGGCGGCGTCGACCGCGCGACGGAACTGCGTGCCCGCGTGGTACGAGCTGCGCACGAGCGGCCCGGCCTCGACGTGCGCGATGCCGAACGACTCCCCGAGCGCTTTCCACTCCGCGAACTCGTCGGGGCTGACCCATCGGTCGACCGGGAGGTGCTGTTCGGTCGGCCGCAGGTACTGGCCGATCGTGACGATCTCGCAGCCGGCGTCGGCGAGATCGTGGAGCGCCTCGGGGATCTCCTCCGGGCGTTCGCCCATGCCGAGGATCAGGTTGGACTTCGTGACCTGGCCGGCCCGCACACGCTTCGCGATGCGCAGCACGCCGAGGGTCCGGTCATACCCGAACGCCGGCCGGATCCGGCCGTGGAGCCTCCGGACCGTCTCGAGGTTGTGGGCGAACACGTCGGGGGCGGCCTCGATCACCGTCGCGATGTCGCATTCGCCGCCCTTGAAGTCGGTGGGAAGGACCTCGACCCCGCAGCCGGGCACCGCCGCACGGATCGCGATGATCGTTTCGGCCCAGATCCGCGCCCCTCCGTCCGAGAGGTCGTCGCGCGCCACCCCGGTCACGACGACGAACCGGAGCCCCATCTCGCGGACCGCGTCGGCGATCCTGGCCGGCTCGCTCTCGTCGACCGGGTCGGGTCTGGCGGTCATCACGTCGCAGAACCCGCAGCGGCGCGTGCACCGGTCGCCGAGGATCAGGAACGTGGCCTCCCGCTCCTCCCAGCACTCGGAGATGTTGGGGCACATCGCCTCCTCGCACACGGTGTGCAGCGATCGGCCCCGCATGATGCGTTCGAGGTCGCGGTAGTTCGGCCCTCGCTGGAGGCGCACCTTCAGCCATGGGGGCTTGCGTTCGGTCGAGGCCGGCGTCCCGTTCGTCGAGACGATCGGCAGGTACAAGCGTCGTTGGAGCGGGTTGTGTTCCCGAACGGCCATCGGGGTCGAGTCTAGCCGTGGGCGGGCGTTTCGACGGTCGAGCCCGCTCGTCAGAACCGCGCGAGCTCGAGCATGTCCTCGGCGATCCGATCGGCGTCGAGCAGGAACGCCTGCTCGAGGTTGCTCGCGAACGCCATGGCCGGGACGTCCGGGCCGCCGAGCCGGACGATCGGCCCGTCGAGGTCGAACATGCACTCCTCCGCGATCGTGGCCGCGATCTCGGCGCCGGCCCCATAGGTCCGGTTGTCCTCGTAGACGACCATCGCCTTCCCCGTCTTGCGGACCGACGCCAGGATCGTCTCCGTGTCGAGCGGGCTGATCGTGCGCACATCCACGACCTCCACCGATACGCCGTGCTCGTCGTTCAGCCGAGAGGCTGCCTCGAGGCACTGGTGCAGCGACAGGCCGTACGAGATGGCGGTGAGGTCGTCGCCCTCGCGCTTCACGTCGGCCTTGCCGATCGGCACCTCGAACGGCTCGTCGGGGACGTCCCCCTTGATCAGCCGGTACGTCCGCTTGTGCTCGAGGAACAGGACGGGGTCCGGGTCCTTGATCGCCGTGCGCAGCATCCCGGACGCGTCGGCCGGCGTCGAAGGGACCACGACCTTGAGGCCGGGAACGTGGCCGTAGAAGGCCTCGATCGACTGGGAGTGGTACAGGGCTCCGTGGACCCCGCCGCCCCAGGGCGCTCGCACGACCATGGGCAGGCCGAAGTCGCCGTTGCTCCGGTAGCGCATGCGCGAGACCTCGGACACCATCTGGTCGAACGCGGGGTGGATGAAGTCGGCGAACTCGATCTCGGCGACGGGGATCAGCCCGTGCAGGGCCATCCCGACGGCGAGGCCGATGATGCCGGCCTCGGCGAGCGGCGTGTCGATCACCCGCTCCTCGCCGAACTCCTCGAGGAACCCCTGCGTCACCCGGAACACGCCGCCGCGAACGGCGATGTCCTCGCCGAGCACGACGACGCGGTCGTCGGCGGCCATCTGTTCGTGGAGCGTGTCGTGGATCGCGGTGACGACGTTCTTCTCGGTCACGGCTCGGACGTCCTCGTCAGCTGCCGTCGTCACCCTCGAAGTACACGTGCCGTGCGAGGGACGACGGGTCGGGGTCGGCGGCGCTCCACGCCTGATCGATCTGCTCGTCGACCCTCGGCTTCGTCTCGGCCCAGACGCTCTCGATCGCGGCGTCGTCCATCACGCCGGTATCCTTCAGCGTCGCGGCGAACCGCGTGATCGGGTCCTGATCCTTCGCCTGCTCGACCTCTTCGCGCGTCCGGTACGAGCGGTCGTCGTCGTCGGAGGTGTGCGGGAAGAATCGGTACGTCTTCGCTTCGATCAGCGTCGGGCCCTCGCCGGACCGCGCGCGTTCGACGGCGGTCTTCATCGCCCCGTAACACTCGAGCACGTCGTTCCCGTCGACCACGACACCGGGGAACCCGTAGCCGGGGGCCCGGTCCGCGACGTTCTCGATCGCCATCTGCATCGGCTGGGCGACGCTGATCGCGTAGCGGTTGTTCTCGCACACGAAGACGATCGGGAGACGGTGGATCCCCGCGAAGTTCAGGCCCTCGTGCCACGCGCCCGCGCTCGTGGCCCCCTCGCCGAACCAGCACCCGACGACCGCGTCCTCCTTCCGGTACTTCGCGGCGTACGCGATCCCGGCAGCATGCGGGATCTGCGTCGCGATGGGGGAGGAGTGACTGATGATCCCCAGGCGGCGCGATCCCCAATGGCTCGGCATCTGCCGGCCTCCGGAGGACGGGTCGTCCGCCTTCGCGAACAGCCCGAGGAAGATCTCGTACGGGGTCATCCCCGCGATGAGCACCACCGCGACGTCGCGGTAGTAGGGGACCCAGATGTCCTGTCCTGGGCGGAGTGGCCACGCGGTTCCCACCTGGCACCCCTCGTGACCGGAGACGGGGACCACGAACGGCGCCTTGCCCTGGCGGTTGAGCCGGAACGCGGCCTCATCGACCAGGCGCGCCGTCACCATCGTCCGGTACATGGAGCGGAGGTCGTCCGATGAGAGGCCGAGGGCCTCGTGCGACGGTTCCGTCGTCACTCGGGTCGCCACGTTCGCGAGTCTAGCATCGGCCCTCCGTGATCCCGGCAGAGCTGCGGCTGGATAGGCTACGCGCCGATGTCCGCACGATCCGCACGATCCGAACTCGCGCTCGCGTTGCTCGGGGAGCTCTCGGGTTCGTCGGAACCGACTCCGGACGATCGTCTCGAGGACCTCGGGATCGACTCGCTCGGGCTCGCGGAGCTCGCCATCGCGATCGAGCGTGGGTTCGGCGTCGACCTCGCCGACGCGCGTGCCTTCGATGGGGTGAGCACCGTCGGCGACGTGCTCTCGACGATCGATGGCCTGCCTCCGCAGCCGCGGGAGGGATCGCGCCCCGGCACCGGGTGGTTGCAGTGGATCGTCGGCGCGACCTTTGGCTGGGGGCTCCGGTGGTGGTTCCCTCTCGGGATCGAGGGCGCGTCGAACGTCCCACGTTCCGGCCCTGCCGTCATCGCGATGAATCACGAGAGCGCGCTCGATGTCCCGCTGATCGTCGTGTCCTGCCCTCGAAGGATCGTGTTCATGGCGAAGAAGGAGCTGTTCAAGAACGCGTTCCTGTCGTGGTGGCTGCGCGCGCTCGGGGGGTTCCGCGTCGACCGAGATCGATTCGACCTCCGGGCGGTCCGCGTCGCGATCTCGGCCCTGCGGAGCGGCAAGGTGCTCGGGATGTATCCGGAGGGCACGCGCTCGCCGGGGGAGCTCCTGCCGTTCCTGGACGGCGCGGCCTGGACCGCCCTGCTGACGGGCGCCCCGATCGTTCCGTGCGCGATCTCCGGCACCGAGCGGACGCGGGATGCGAGGCGTCCCGGTGTCGTGACGGTGCGCGTCTCCTTCGCACCGCAGATCGACGTCGATCGTGTCGACGATCCGGTCGAGCGCCGCGCCCGCGCGGCGGCCCTCACCGCGGAGGTCCGGTCGGCGATCGAGCGACGCCTCGACGGCCGGGCCGGCTGAGCCGCCGGCGCCTGTTGCGCCGGGCCCGGGTACCCTTTGGGGGATCGGGAGGAGCCGAGGGATGGCCCAGGTCAAGGAAGCCGAACCGGTCGTCGTCGAGGCGACCGATGACAACTTCGTCGAGACGGTCGTCGAGGAGTCGAAGCGGCGTCCCGTCGTGGTCGATCTCTGGGCGTCGTGGTGCGGCCCCTGCCGAACGCTCGGGCCGATCCTGGAGAAGGTGGCCTCGGAGCGAGGCGGCGGCTTCCTCCTTGCCAAGCTCGACGTCGACGCGAACCCCTACACCGCGGGTCAGTTCGGCGTACAGAGCATCCCGACGGTGATCGCGTTCCGCGAGGGGCGTCCGATCGACGGGTTCGTGGGGGCGATCCCCGAGCCCATGGTGAACGAGTTCGTCGACCGCCTCATGCCCACCGAAGCCGAGCTCGAGGTTGAGGAGGCGCTCGAGGAGGAGCTCGACGGCGATCTCGAGCACGCCGAGGCGAAGTACCGCGATGCGCTGGGCGTGGACCCGAACAACCGCGAGGCCCGCGTGGGCCTCGGACGCATCCTGGCGGAGACCGGTCGGGCGGAGGAGGCGCGCGAGACGCTCGCGCCGGCGCTCCCCGACACCGAGGCCGAACGGATCCTCGCGATGCTGGAGGTCCACGACTGGGCGAACCTGGCCGAGCCGGGAACCCTCTCGTCGGCCAAGCGGCTGGCCGCGCAGGGCGAGTGGCAGAAGGCGCTGGACGGGATGCTCGGCGCGCTCCAGGACGACCCCGCTGCCCGTCAGGCGATGCTCGAGGTCTTCGCGGTGCTCGGGGAGGAGCACGAGCTCGTGCCCGAGTACCGGCGCAGGCTCGCCTCAGCACTGTTCTGAGGCCGATGAACGGCGACGTTCACGACCGGATCCGCGAGTTCTGGGACGAGGACGCGCACACGTACGACGCCGCGAAGTCGCACGCGATCTCGGATCCGCTCGAGGCTGCGGCCTGGCGCCGCGCGCTCGTGGAGGCACTCCCCGCACCCGGATCTCGAGTGCTGGATGTCGGCGCCGGCACCGGCGCGCTCTCGATCCTCGCGGCGGAGCTCGGACACGAGGTCACGGCGCTCGACCTGTCGCCCGGCATGCTCGGACGCGCCGAACTGAAGGCCAAGGAACGCGGGCTCGGCGGGCGGATGGCGTTCGTCGTCGGCTCGGGGATGGAGCCACCAGGCGGCCCGTTCGATGTCGTGATGGAGCGGCACGTGCTGTGGACGATGCTCGATCCCGTCGGCGGGCTGGCGCGCTGGCGAGAGGTCGCTTCCCGCCTCGTGCTGTTCGAGGGGATCTGGGGCGAACGCGACCTTCGCCGGCGGGCGAAGGATCTCGCGGCCGAGACGCTGCGCCGCACGATGAGGACCCCGCCCGACCACCACGCGCCGTACCCGGAGGACGTGCTGGCCGAACTGCCGCTTGCCCGGCTCCCATCGCCCGTCCCGCTGATCGAGGCCGTCCAGCGGGCGGGGTGGTCGGCGGTCCGCATCAAGCGTCTCCGCGACGTCGAGTGGGCGGCGATGCTGCACGAGCCCTGGCCGCTCGGCTGGCTGGAGCGACGACCCCGCTACGCGCTCGTCGCCGACGCCTGATCGAGCCGGCTCGTCCAGAAGACGTCCGTGCGATAGGGCATCACGATCTCTTCCCGCCCCACGAGCTCGGGGTCGCTCGCGAGGAGCTGGGTCACCTCATCGACCACACGCGCGCGCTCCTCCTCGGATGCGGACGCGACGTAGCTCACCGAGAGCACCCGGTCCAGGAACGTCTCGGGGGTGACGTGATGCACGTGGAACGCGACGCGGTGGTGGAGCGGTCCGAACAGCTCGGTCCGCTCGAACGCCTCGCGCCAGACCCCTCGCCGGTAGCGCGGCATGTCGTCGCCGGCCAAGCGGTCGAAGATCGCCGTAAGTCGCTCGGCCCAATCGCTCGCGTCGTCGCGCACGTTCCAGATCATCCCGAGGACGCCGCCGGGTCGAAGCACGCGGTGGATCTCCGGAAGCGCTCGGTCGCCGTCGAACCAGTGGAAGGCCTGCGCCGCGACCACGGCGTCGGCCGAGGCATCCGGTACGGGGATCCGTTCGGCCGGGCCGTCGAGGACGGTCACGGAGGGGCAATTCCGTTCGAGCGCTGTGCGCATCGCCGTCACCGGTTCGATCGCGGTGATCCGTGCGCCGGAGTGCACGATGAGCTCGGTGAACTTCCCCGTGCCGGCCCCGATCTCGAGCACGTCGCGTCCCTCCGCGATGCCGAGCGCCCGAACGACGTACCCGAGCGCGTCGTCCGGATACGTCGGGCGACCTCGCCCGTAGTGCTCGACGGCGGCCTCGAATCCCCGGGCGGCCGCGTCGTGGATGTGGGGGGTCACGCGGTCCCCGGGCGGGTCGAGCGGTCGACGAGGCGTCGCAGCTCGAGCTCCGTCAGCCGGTGGGCACGGTCACCGCCACCGGCACCGGCCATCGCTCCTCCTTTTCGATCAGCGTCAGGCCGAAGACCTCCTCGAACCACCGGGAGACGAGTGGGACCATCTCGTCCACGGTCACGGCCCTGCCGGCGAGCTCGGACAGCGACGTGACGCCCTCGCCCGGCAGGCCGCACGGGACGATCGCGTCGTACCACGTCAGGTCGGTGGCGCAGTTCAGCGCGAACCCGTGGAGCGAGACGCGCATCCGTGCCAGCCGGACCCCGATCGCGCAGACCTTGCTCGAGCCCGACCACGCGCCCGTCTGGACCTCGCTGCGGTGCAGGTCGACGCCGATGTCGCTCGCGGCGCGGATCACGACCTCCTCGAGCCGCCGGACGAACGCGAGCGCATCCGGCCGCGTGCCGAGGTCGAGGATCGCGTAACCGACCAACTGTCCGGGCCCGTGGAACGTGAGCGAGCCACCCCGATCGATGAACCGTAGCTCGGCTCCCGCCTCCCGGATCCGGTCCTCGGTCCACACGATGTGCCCCGGCTTCCACCGCCGCCCGGCCGTGTAGACGGGAGGATGCTCGAGCAGGATCAGCGTGTCCTGCCCGAGGCCGCGCAGTCGCTCGTCCGCGATCGCGTGCATCGCGGCGTTCGCGGCGTCGTAGTCGATGGGTTCGGTGGGGCGGATCAGGTGTCCCATCGCTACAGCGCGAGGTCCTCGGCGAAGTCCCAGGTCTCGAGGTTCTGCTTCACCCTGGCCAGGAACTGCGACGCCAGTGCCCCGTCGATGACGCGGTGGTCCCACGACATCGAGATGTAGACCATGTGGCGGATCGCGATCGTGTCCTCGATCACGACCGGACGCTTTTCGACCGTGTCGAACCCGAGGATGCCGGTCTGCGGCTGGTTGATGATCGGGACCGAGATCAGCGAGCCGAACGGTCCGGGGTTCGTGATCGTGAACGTCCCGCCGTGCACCTCGTCGGGCTGGAGTCGCTTCGAGCGGGCGCGACCCGCGAGATCGT
>DATFEU010000202.1:0-4917 GCA_035250725.1 Actinomycetota bacterium | reverse complement strand
CGGACGGAGCGGAGCGCCCTCCGCTCAACGGCATCCCACCGGCGAAACGGAGCCAGGTAGTAGTCGATCGTGGACGTGTCGAAGAACCCGTCGTCCCGCTCGATGATCTCTTGCTCGAAGGTCCGACCTTCGACGGCATCGATGAGCATCGCACCGTACGGGTCGCTCATGGCAAGGGAACCGTAGTCGCACACTGTCTCCTGCGCGAGCCCCCGGGGGCTGGTCGCGTGACCCCGGTCACGCGACGCGAACGTACATGCGCCTTTCGCCTTGCCAGCGTCCCTTCACGTGATGACGCGAACCTGCGAAGCGACCGCTACACCGATGAGGGTTAGTCCCACCGCCACCCAGGCAACGATCGCCGAACGCCGAGGATGGATGGCAAGCCCCAGGACAGCCACGACGAGGGCTGCGAGCCCCATGCCCGCCGTCGCAACAAAGAACTTCGTGGCCGAGTAGTCGGTGCAGACGGACGTCTCGCCACCCGATGTACACACCTCCCTCGGGTGCAGAAGCGCCCATAGGATCGCTGCAAGGGCCACGACCGCGGGCAGCACGAAGAGCCACGTCCGTATCGATGCCTTCTGTTGCGTGGTCGCCACGATTGCATGTTCGCACGCCGCGACGTCGAGGTATGGCCGCGTGACGCCGGTCATCCTCCGGGCAGGTCCTACCGTGGATGCCCGGGATGCGTCGCTGGTGCTCGGTCTGCGCTGGAGGACGACGCGAAGACCGCGACCGAGGCTGTCGCGTTGATCCAGCGCTATGCGGCGGAGGTCTGCGCCCAGCGATCATGGATCGCGGAGGTCTATCGCGGGCGCATGACTCCGATGGAGCTCCCCGAGGAGCGCGCGTCTCGGTCTCTGCCTGGAGCGGCCGCCGGTCAGGCGGCGTCGGGGACCGAGCGACGTATCGCGATGTCGTCGGGAAGCGGCGTCCACTCTCCGCCCTCGATGCGGACGACGGTCTCGATCGGAGCGAGCACCTTCGCGGGGCCCTCGATCTCGACGACGCCGGCCTCCGCGCGGGCGGCCGAGCGGCCGCACGGACACAGCGCCTCCTGTCCGAGCATCTCGAAGGGCTCACCGCAAGCGAAGCACACGAGCCAACGAACCTGGATCTGGCGTGTCGTCTCGTCCATGCCGGCATCACCTCGAGTCGGGCCGGGGTTGACGTGCGGTCCGGCGTGCAGGGGGGAGGGGGGCGCGCCGGACCGCACCGTCAATGTCGTCGGGTCTCGTTCCTCGCGAGTCGCGATCCCGAGACCCCTTCGCTGCGCGGTGGGCCTACCCGAGGCGTATGCGCTCCAAACGCCCGCCCGGGAAAAAGTCCAGGGAGCGGCGAAAGGCCTGCTCAGACGGTACTCGCGTATCGGTCGAGCTCGAGCCAGACGGTGGTCGCCGGACCGGATCGGACCCCCCAGCGCCTGGCGAGCCGGTCCACGAGCACCAGGCCCCAGCCTCCTCCCTCCCCCGGGACCCCGCGAGGCATGAACCCGGGGCCGCGATCCTCGACCTCCAGCCGGACGACCCCTCGCCCGAGCCACAGGCGGACGTCGACCGTCTCGGCTCCCTCCGCGTGCCGGACGCTGTTCGTGACCATCTCGCTCACGAGCAGCCTGAGCGCCTCGAGCTGTTGGGGGTCCAGCTCGCCGACCAGTCGGTCGATCGCCTGTCGGGCCTGGGGGACTGACCGGGGGACGGCCGGGAGCCGGATCGTCAGGTCAGGCATCGGTGGTCTCCCCCTCTCGGGGTTCGGCGTCGGGGTCGTCATCCGGATCCTCGACGAGGTCCAGGCGATGCTCGAGCAGCGCGAGGCGGAAGACGCGATCCACGGCCTCGGGCCCCCGGACGATCAGGAGCCGACCCCCGCGCTCCCGCGCCCGGGCGTCGGCGCCGAGGACCAGGTGTAGCCCCGTCGAGTCCATGAACCGCAGTCCTCGCAGGTCGAGCACCAGGGTGTTCGCGCCCGCTCCGCGCTCGAGCTCACCTAGGCCTCCACCTGCCCGACGGTGCTGAGATCGAGCTCACCACGCGGCGCGAGCCGAGCCTGGCCGTCGGCGAGCCCGGACGAGACCGTGAGAGGCTCACGAGATCACCTTCATCACGAGCAGGGCGACATCGTCGCGCTGGCCGCCCGTCGCGAAGTCGGTCACCGCGTCGACGACACCGTCCGCGATCCGCTGGGCGCTCTGGCCGCGCAGCCCCTCGAGCACCTCTCGGAGACGTTCTTCCCCGAACGGCTCGTCGTGCCTCCGTTCGTCGGTGACCCCGTCGGTGTAGAGGACGAGCGCATCGTCCGGCTCGAGGTCGATAACGCGGTCCGAGAACCGGGCGTCGTCGAAGACCCCGACGATCGAGCCGGGACTCCCGACCGGCTCGATCGAACCGTTCTCGTGCAGCACCAGCGGCAGCGGGTGTCCCCCGATCGCGATCGTCACGCGGGCCCCGTACCCGTTCCGCAGCAGTCTCACGCAGCAGGCCGTGCAGAAACGCTGGTCGTCGGTCTGGCGGAGGATCGCCTGATTGAGCGTCTCCAGGATCCGGCTCGGGCGACCCTCGCTCATCGCCGCCGTGCGGATCGTGTAACGGGCGAGGCCCATCATCGCGGCGGCCTCGGCGCCCTTGCCGACGATGTCGCCGATCACGGCCACCCAGCGCCCGTCGTCGGCGGGGAACACGTCGTAGAAGTCGCCGCCGACCTGGGTTCCGTCCGCCGCGGGCACGTACCGGGCTCCGATCTCCAGCCAGCCCACGTCCGGGATCTCGGGCGGCAGCAGGCTCCGGCGAAGCGTCTCCGCCACGTGGTCCCGGTCGGCGTACAGGCGCGCGTTGTCGACCGCGAGGCCCCCGCGAGCGGCGAGCGTCCCGGCGAGCGAGAGGTCATCCTCATCGAACGGAGGCGAGTCGCCGTCCCGGATCAGCGCCAGCGCGCCGAGCGTTCGACCCCGGGCGAGGAGCGGAACCACGATGACCGACTCGAAGCCGAGCTCGCGTGCAAGCGTCAGCTGTTCACCCGGCGCCATGATCCGCTCGAGCTCGCCGGGAGGGACCCGGGGGATGAGTTCGGCCTCGCCGCTCGCGAGGACCCTCGCCGCGATGCTGGCGGTGTCCTCCGGCTGCGGCAGCCGGGCCTGCGCCATGCGCTCGACCACGCCGAACCTCGCCGGGTCCCGGTGCGCGCCGACGGCATCGATCACGCGGCCGTCCGGGCCGGCGAGGAACGCGACGCTGTAGTCGCAGATGCGGCGCGCCGCCGCTCCCGTGAGGGCGGAGAGGACGGGGCGCACCTCCAACGAGGCGGACATCGCGATGCCCGCCTCGACGAGCAGCTGCAGGCGCGAACGGGCAGCGGCCTCGAGGCGTCGAGCTTCCTCGGCCTCTCGTCGGGCCGCCTCGGCCGCGGCCTGCGCCTTCTCGGCCTCGGCCTGGGCTCGCTCGGCGGCCTGCCGCGCCTGCTCGGCCTCGCGGCGCTCGATGTCCGCGTCGCGCCTGCCTCGCTCGGCCTCCCGCCGGCGACGGTCGGCCTCGCGGACCTCGCGGTCGATCTCATCCACCCTGCCCTTCCTCATCGCCGTGGGGGCTCTCTGTACCCGCACCGGCCCGATCTACGCCCGGCGCGTTGGCGCCCGCCCACGCACGGTCGCGCGTTTGTGAGGCAGGCGGGCGGGTACGAACCCCATCCCACCCGCGACCCGATGACGTCCTTCTCGAGACCATCGCCTGCCCCGCGCGCGAATCGGATGGGTTCGCCGAGGCACGCGACCCTCCCCTCGATCGGCTGGACGCTCCGGCTCCTCCGGTTGATCGCCGTGGCTGCCGGGTTCGCCGCCGCGCTCGCCGCGATCGTGGTGGGAGGGGTGCTCGGCTACGTCTCCGCCCTCGTCACCTCGATCGACGTCCCGTCCGAACCGCGGCTGGCCGAGACGACGAGACTCTTCGATCGGACCGGAGAACCGCTCGCGACGCTGCACGCCGACGTGAACCGCCGCGCCGTCGCGTTGGAGCGGATGCCCGAAGGCCTCATCGCCGCCGTCCTCGCCGCCGAGGACAAGGGCTTCTTCGAGCACGGCGCGATCGATCCGAGCGCGGTGGCGCGGGCGATGCTCACGAACCTGCAGGCGGGCGGCGTCGTCGAGGGTGGGTCGACGATCACGCAGCAGTACGTGAAGAACGTCTACACGACCGGCGACCGCACGTTCGGTCGGAAGCTGCGCGAGGCCGCGCTCGCGATCCGTCTCGAGGAACGGCTCAGCAAGCGGGAGATCCTCGAGCGGTACCTCAACACGATCTTCCTCGGCAACGGCTCGTACGGCGTCGAGGCGGCCGCGCTCACGTACTTCGACCGTCACGTCAGCCGGCTCACGATCCCGCAGTCCGCGACGATCGCCGGCGTCATCGCGGCGCCGACACGCTTCGACCCGGTGCGTCACCCGGACCGGGCGGAGCGCCGACGGAACTACGTCCTCGGCGAGCTGACCGAGATCGGCTTCCTCACGCAGGAGCGCGGCGACCGGATGAAGGAGCGGCCGCTGGCGCTCCGGCCGTCCACGACCCCCGCCTCGGAATCTCCGTACTTCTCCGACCACGTCCGGCGGTTCCTCGAGGAGCGTTTCGGCAGGCGCCGGGCGCTGGCGGGCGGGCTGAAGGTCGAGACGACGGTCGACCTCGGCTGGCAGCGGGCGGCCGAGAACGCGGTCTTCTCCCACCTGCCCGATCCGGACGGACCGCAGGCGGCCCTCGTCGCGATCGACCCGAGGACCGGCGAGATCCTCGCGATGGTCGGCGGCCGCGACTTCTCCGAGACGAAGTTCAATCTCGCGACGCAGGCCGCGCGGCAGACGGGAAGCGCGTTCAAGACGTTCGCCCTCGCCGCCGCGCTCCGGGCGGGCGTCTCGCCGCTCTCGATCTACACGGG
>DATFEU010000174.1:0-4521 GCA_035250725.1 Actinomycetota bacterium | reverse complement strand
GGCGCAGCCGATCCCAGGTGCCGCCCGGATACGCGGCGCGGATCCGGTCGGGCCCTTCGTCGCCGAGGAAGTTCACGTACGCGGCATCGTCACCCTGGTGCAGTGCCGCGGCGAGCCTGCGGACCCACGGCTCGTGCGTCGTTCGTTCCTCGGACTTCTCGTACACCGCCGCGACGTTCACCATGATCCGGTTCGTTCGATGCGCGAACGCCGTCGCCTCGGCCGGGACGCGCGCAACGGCCCCCCCGAGGACCCTGAGTTGGGCGACGCCCATCATCGCGATCGAGGTCGCGAGGTGCTCCAGGATCGTGCCGGCCTCCGTGCGCCCGGCCGTGTCGAGGTACATCGTGTGCCCGGTGGCGATCGGGTGATACTCCTCCTCCTCGGGCGGATAGATCTCGGGATACGGGATCGGCTTCACCAGGTCGCCGATCGGCGTGGCGAGCCTACGGAACGGCGCGAGGGCGCGCTCGCCGCCCGCCTCGTCGCCGGCGTAGCACATCAGGCCGAAGATCACCGGCTTGCCGTGATGCTCCTCGGGGAGGAACGGCATCGGGGGTGCCGGCATCACGTTCGCGATCGTCGAGAGCTCCTCGGGAGCGTCCTCGGCCGCCTCGATGAACCCGGAGATTGTGTCCGTGGTCGCCGGCAGGAACAGCATACCCCCGACTACGCCGGCGAGCTCGTGCAGGCGGAACCGGAAGCGCGTCGCCACGCCGAAGTTGCCGCCGCCGCCCCGGATCGACCAGAACAGGTCGGGCTCAGTCTCGGCGTCGACCCGGTGGATCTCTCCGTCCGCCGTAACGACGTCGGCCGCGAGCAGGTCGTCGATCGTGAGGCCGAACTTCCTCGCGAGGTATCCGACGCCGCCGCCGAGCGTGATGCCGCCGATCCCGACGGAACCCGTGTCGCCGAACCCGATCGCGAGGCCGTGCGCCGCGGCCGCGTTCGCGACCTCGACCGCGGTGAGGCCCGTCTCCACCCAGGCGGTTCGGTCGCCGGCGTCCACGTCGATCGCGCGCAGGTCTGCCAAGTCGAGCACGATCCCGCCCTCGGAGACGCTGTGGCCCGGAACGCTGTGGCCGCCGCTCCGAACCGCGAGCTCGAGCCCGGTCTCGCGGGCCAGAGCGATCACGGTCGAGACGTCGGCGTCGTTCGCGACGCGCACGATGACCTCGGGCCGCTTGTCGATCCCCCCGTAGAACACCGCGCGGGACTCGTCGTAGTCCGGATCATCGGGCCCGATCACCCGGCCCTCGACGTCGGTTCGGAGCTTGTCGATCGAGATCGTCGTCATCGGTCCTCCTTCGGTCGCGCACGGATCCCGACGCCGTCCAGGCGGGAAACTCATCGGTCCTCCGCCAGCGGGTTCTGCCCTCTCTCGCATCCAGCCCTAGCAGATGGCACCGGAATCGCGGGGCTGCGGGATCGGGTGGACATCTGTTAGGAAGGAAGTCTGCCCCCGACCTAAGGAGGAAGCATGAGGAGACCCACGATATTCGCGTGTCTGGTCCTGGCGCTTGCGATGTTGACCCCGATGACCGTGGCATCGGGCGCCCCCGGGAACGCCGGCTTCAAGACCTCGAGGCCTTCGATGCTGACTCCCGTCATGGCCGGCGTCGAGGTGGACCCCCTCTTGACGGTCGGCGACGTCTTGCCCGGCGGTTATCGTTTCGAGGCCATCCCCGACGGGATCTCGCTGCGGACCCGCGGCCAGGGGCGCGTCGACGTCTACGTGAACCACGAGACGAGCAAGGCGCCGTTCCCATTCGTCACGGCCGGCCCGACGGTCAGCAACTCCGAGAACGACTTCGACAACTCGCAGGTCAGTCGGTTGGTCCTGAACAAGACCACGGGTGGGGTCTTGAACGGCTCGTTCGCTATCCCGAGCAGCGCGGGGTTCCACCGGTTCTGCTCGAACTTCCTCGCCACCGCCGAGCACGGTTTCGACACGGACCTCCTGCTGACGAACGAGGAAGCGATCGACTACGTCTTCCGGCAGGAGGACTCGTGGCCGCCGCCGATCGGCGATCCGGACGAGAAGCAGGCGGGCCTGGCCGTGGCGCTCGATGTCCAGACCGGGCAGTTCGTTTCGATCCCCGGCATGGGCAGGCACAACCACGAGAACAGTGTCGCGATCCCTGGCTTCGACGAGTTGGTCGTGCTGTCGGGGGACGACACGTTCACGAGCGGTCCACTGACGATCCCGCCGGGAGGACCGGTCACGGACACCTCCAGTGCCGCCCAGTCCCAGCTCTTCTCGTACATCGCCGAGGACACCGACTCCCTCTTGGCCGACGAGGGCGACCTGTGGGCGTTCGTCTCCGACGACGAGGACTTCGACGACTATTACGACTTCGTGCCGGGCTCGACCGAAGACATCACCGGCCAGTTCGTCCAGGTGCCGAAGGACGTGGCCACGGGTCTCGACACGGACGGATCCGAATTGAAGGCCGCCGACGAGGGCTTCCCCCTCCCGCCGACGAACGGCAGCTGGCAGCGGGACATCCGCACCACGGTTCCGACGGGACTCGACGGCCCGCAGTGGGTCCTCGAGTACTGGAGCCAGGCGAACGACGTCTTCGACTTCGTCCGCGTCGAGGACATCGCATACGACAAGCGACCGGGTCAAGAGAACGTCGTCTACATCATCGATTCGGGGCGGGGACAGGCGCTCACGCCCGCGCCGGGGGTATCGACGAACGGTCGCATCTGGCGGATGGAGCTCGATCCCAACGACCCGACGAAGGTGCTATCGATGCGGGTCTTCCTCGAGGGAGACGACTCCCCCGTGAAGACCCCCACGGAGATCCGTCAGCCCGACAACCTCGAGTCGACCCAGACCGGCCTGATCGTCACGGAGGATCCGGGGTCGGCCCAGCAGTTCCCGGTCGGTTCCACGGACCCGAACGCCACCACCGGCCGCCTGATGTTCGCGCCGTTCGTCGGCGACAATGCCGGAACGCCCGACGTCGTGGCGATGGTCGACCAGTCCGAGGACGGGGAAGAGACCGACGTCGATGACCGTGCGGACGGGAACCTCGGCGCCTGGGAATCGAGCGGAATCGTCGATGCCTCACAGGCCTTCGGCCCGGGCTGGTTCTTGGTGGACGTGCAGGCCCACACGCTCTGGGTGGAGAAGGAGCCCGGGTTCGACACGTTCATCGACGCGAACACCGACCCGGACTTCATGTTCAAACGGGAGGGCGGGCAGCTGCTGCTGATCTACATCCCGGCGGCCATCCCCGACTGAGCGACCGACCAGGTTCTGACGACGCGGCGGAAGGGAGCCCCCCGGGGGCGCCCTCTCCGTCCGAACTCCATGCGGCCCGCACGCCGCGAGCCGCCTAGACTCCGGCCGTGACGGCCTGTCCGAACTGCGGCGCGGAGAACGCCGAGGGCGCCAACTTCTGCTCGGTCTGCGGCACACCGATCTCCGCGCCCGAGACCGCCGAGGTCCGCAAGACCGTCACGATCGTGTTCTGCGACGTGACGGGGTCGACGGAACTCGGCGAACGCCTGGATCCCGAGTCGCTGCGCAAGGTGATGGCCCGCTACTTCGACGCGATGCGCGGCGCGCTCGAACGGCACGGCGGCTCGGTCGAGAAGTTCATCGGCGACGCCGTGATGGCGGTCTTCGGCATCCCGCAGCTCCACGAGGACGATGCGCTGCGCGCCGTCCGGGCGGCGTTCGACATGCGGACCGCGCTCGACGAGCTCAACGCCGACCTCGAACGCGACCATGGCATTCGCCTGGCCTGCCGGATCGGCGTCAACACCGGCGAGGTGCTCGTCGGCGCCGAGGACGCCGACTTCGGCCGCGTGACCGGCGACGCCGTGAACACCGCCGCTCGCCTCGAGTCCGCCTCCGAGCCCGGCGACATCCTGATCGGCGAGGCAACGATGGTGCTCGTCCGAGACGCCGTCGGGGCCGAGCCCGTCGAGCCGTTGACTCTGAAGGGCAAGTCCGAGCCCGTCCGCTCCTACCGGCTGACGCGCGTACTGCCTCGGACCGCACTTCCCCCTCGGGCGCTCCGGTCGGCGATGGTCGGGCGCGATCGCGAGCTGGACGACCTGCGCCGCGCGTTCGCGCGCGCCGCCGAGGACCGGACGTGCGTGCTGTTCACCGTGCTGGGCGCGGCCGGCGAGGGCAAGACGCGGCTGGTCGAGGAGTTCCTCGGTGCGGTCGAGGGTTCCGCCGGCGTCGTGACCGGGAGGTGCCTCCCCTACGGCGAGGGCATCACCTACTGGCCGGCGGCCGAGGCGATCCGCGCCGCACTCGGTGTGCAGGCGTTCGACGAGCCCGAGGAGACCTCGAGGCGTCTCGAGGAGGCCGTCGCGGGGGACGAGCACGCGGCCGCGATCGCCGTGCGGCTCGCCGAGGTCCTCGGCGCGGGCGCGGGGGCCGGCTCGGCCGAGGAGACGCCGTGGGCGATCCGCCGGTTCCTCGAGATCCTCGCCGCCGAACGACCGCTCGTCACGGTCTGGGAGGACGTCCACTGGGCCGAACCGGCGTTCCTC
>DATFEU010000104.1:0-3639 GCA_035250725.1 Actinomycetota bacterium | reverse complement strand
CGACCCGCTCGTCGAGTGCCTGAAGTGCCACCAGCGCTTCCGCGCCGATCACCTGCCCGGCGTCCACGCGCCGCAGTCCGGGCACGAGGACGACGAGACGACGCTCGACATGCACGCGAAGCCGAAGTGCCCGAATTGCGGCAACGACGCGTTCACCGATCCCCGGAAATTCAACCTGATGTTCAAGACGCACATGGGCCCGGTCGAGGACGAGGCGAACGCCGTCTACCTCCGGCCGGAGACCGCTCAGGGGATGTTCGTCGACTTCGCGACGATCCAGGCGTCGTCGCGGAAGAAGTTGCCGTTCGGGATCGCGCAGATCGGCAAGGCCTTCCGCAACGAGATCACGCCGGGCAACTTCATCTTCCGGACCCGGGAGTTCGAGCAGATGGAGCTGGAGTTCTTCGTCGAGCCCGGAACCGACGAGCGGTGGCACGAGTACTGGATCGAGGAGCGGTTCGGCTGGTACACGGACCTCGGCATCCGGAAGGAGAACCTGCGCGTGCGGGAGCACGAGGCCGACGAGCTCTCGCACTACTCCAAGCGCACGGTCGACATCGAGTATCGGTTCCCGTTCACCGACTGGGGCGAGCTCGAGGGGATCGCGAACCGGACCGATTTCGACCTCAAGCAGCACGAGAAGGCCTCCGGCCAGGACCTGACGTATTTCGACCAGGAGAAAGACGAGCGCTACCACCCCTACGTGATTGAGCCGGCCGCGGGGGTAGACCGTGCGCTGCTGGCGTTCCTGATCGACGCGTACGCGGTGGACGAGGCCCCGTCGGCGAAGGGCGACGTGGAGAAGCGCACCGTGCTGCGGTTCCACAAGGACATCGCGCCGATCAAGGTCGCCGTGCTGCCGCTCTCGCGCAACGAGCGGCTCGCGCCGGACGCGCGGGCGGTGTTCGACGTCGTGAAGCAGCGGTGGACGGCGCAGTTCGACGACGCCGGGGCGATCGGGCGCCGGTACCGGCGGCAGGACGAGATCGGCACGCCGTTCTGCGTCACGATCGACTTCGACACGCTTGAGGACCGGCACGTCACCGTCCGGGAGCGCGACACGATGACCCAGGACCGGATCCCGGTCGAGAACCTCGGGGCCTACCTCGCCGAAGGCCTGTAGGTCGGTGGGCGCGGCGCCGGGTGAGCGATGACCGAGACGAAGACGCGCCAGGGATGGCTGAGCCTCTACGCGGGGGCGTTCGCGGTCATGCTCGGTGCGGGCGTCGCCCTCGCGGCCTCATCGCTCGGCACCCTGAGGTCGATAGGTTTGTTGTGGGTCTCCGTGGTCCTCTCGGTGCTCGCCATCGCGCTCGCTCTCGTTGCCCTGGTCCTGCCGGGGCGCTCGTGAGGCGCTGGGCGCTCCTCGTCGCGTTCGCGACCGCGTTGGCCGCCTGTACCGGCTCGGCCCCGCCGCCCGGTTCGGCCGGCGACGAGCCGCCCGGCTCGGTCGCGCCGGTCCCCGCTTCTCCGGAGAGCGAATCGCCCGCGCCGGAGGGCCCCGGATCCGCGGCCGCGACCGCGAGACGCCTGTGCGGCGTGCCCGAACCCGATCTCGAGGGCGGGTCCGACGTTCCGGCCGAGGGGCCCACGCCGCCGGTGATCGAGGACGTCATGGAGGAGGTCGAACAGCTCCGCGGGTTCGACTACGCGCATCCGGTCGTCGCGCAGCCCGTAGGCCAGCAGGAGATCGCCGATGACCTCGTGGCGTACGCCGACATCGCGTACCCGCAGGAGCAGTACGGGCGCCGGAGCCTCGCGTGGGATACGATCGGCGTGATCCCCGACGGCACGAGCCTGAGGGCCGAGTACGAGAACTACGGCTCTTCGCAGGTGATCGGCTACTACGACACGCTCAGCGGTGAGCTGAAGTTCATCGGCTCGCAGTCACCGACGCCGCTCGAGAGGATCACGCTCGCGCACGAGCTCACCCACGCGATCGACGACCAGCGCTTCGGCCTCGAGAGGCTCGATGTCCTGAGCTCGGAGTGCCGCGACGAAGAGAGCGCGGCGGCGATCGCGCTCGTGGAGGGGAATGCGACGTTCTTCATGCTCAGGTGGGCGCAGACGTTCCTCACGCCGGAAGAGCAGGTGCGGGTCGGGATCGAGGCGGCGCAGCAGGACGCGTCCACCGACGGGATCCCTCCGTTCATCGTCCGGCTCCAGGGGTGGTCGTACGACGAGGGGTTGAAGTTCGTCGGTGCGCTCGAGTCGCGCGGTGGCCTCGACGCCGTCGACGGTGCCTTCGAGCAGCCTCCGGTCTCGACCGAGCAGATCATCCACCCCGAGCGATACCCGAACGACGCGCCGACGCCGATCGACGTGGAGGACCTGTCGGCGGCGCTCGGCGAGGGATGGGACGACCTCGACGTGATGACGATCGGGGAGGCCTGGCTCGCGCTCGCGCTCGGCCTCCGGTTGGACCCGTCCGTGGCCGCGGAGGCGACGGCCGGCTGGGACGGCGGGGTCTACCGCGCGTGGTCCGACGGCGAGGAGGTCGCGCTGGTGCTCTCGACCGCCTGGGACAGCGTCCCCGACGCAGAGGAGTTCGCCTCCGCGATGCAGGACTGGATCGACGCCGGCGACGACCCGGGCCGCGTGCTCGAGCCCGACGGCGCCCGCGTCACGGTCGTGTTCAGCTCCGACGACGGGACGCTGGACCGGCTCGAGGCGGAGGTGGCCTGAACCGGCTGCCGTCCGAAGGGCCTAGGTCCTCCGCCCGAAGTTCCCATCGCCCGCCCGATGGTGGCGAGCCACGGAGGGGGACAGACTGTGCGCGGTGGACGGGATCCTGCTTCAGACGACCCGCGGCATCCGCGAGCTCATCGGGCTCGCGACGGAGGGGGCCCCACCCGAGCGGATCCGGCTGGCGTTCACGGCGCTCCAGGACCAGTGGACGGCCGCGGAGCGTGAAGCGGTCCGAACCCCGGTCGGCTCGATCGACCGGTTCGATGCTCGCGCGGCCGCCGTCCTCGGCGCCGCGTACCGCCCCGTCCTGAAGGCGCTCGGCACCGGCCAGGTCCTCGCCTCGAACGACGTCGACCTCGCGCACCGCAGCGCGGGGTGGCTCAACCTCGCCTACGAGGCGCTGCTCGCCGGCGACCACCAGAACGTGGAGCGGTGCCTCGGCGTCGCCTCGACGTTCGTCGGGATCCAGTCCGGAACGGGTCCCGGGTCCTCCTCGTAGCGCCCCTCGCCCCGTCCAAGGGAAAGGCCCCTCGCCTGCTTCCGTACACTGATGCGGATCCAGACCGGAGGCCGAACGATGACCAAGTACGTCTACGACTTCTCCGAAGGCAACAGGGACATGAAGGACCTCCTCGGCGGGAAGGGGGCCAACCTCGCGGAGATGACGAACATGGGGCTTCCCGTGCCCTTCGGGTTCACGATCACCACCGAGGCATGCTTGGAGTTCCTCCGAGAGGGCGGTGCCCCCCAGGGGATGCTCGAGGAGGCCGGCGAGCACCTGACCCTGCTCGAACGGACGATGGGCAAGACCCTGGGCGACCAGAACGACCCGCTCCTGGTCTCGGTCCGGTCGGGGGCGAGGTTCTCGATGCCCGGGATGATGGACACGGTCCTGAACCTCGGGCTGAACGACGGGTCGGTGAAGGGTCTCGCCGAGCAGTCGGGCGGGGA
>DATFEU010000100.1:0-2957 GCA_035250725.1 Actinomycetota bacterium | reverse complement strand
GGCGAGACCTTCTCCGTCGCGCTGATCCCGCACACGCTCGACATGACCACGCTCGGATCGGCGCGGGTGGGCGACCCCGTGAACCTCGAGGTCGACGTGATCGCGAAGTACGTGCAGGCATGGGTCACCGGTGAGGAACGTGAACCGGCGGGGGACGGACGGGTCGATCGCGCCGTCGCCGACGCCACCGAACGCAGTCGAAGGGAGCAGGCGTGAGCACACCGGCGTTCTCCACGATCGACGAGGCGATCGAAGACATCCGGGCCGGCAGGATCGTGATCGTGGTCGACGACGCCGACCGGGAGAACGAGGGCGACTTCATCATGGCCGCCGAGAAGGCCACGCCCGAGAGCCTGAACTTCATGGTGACCCATGGCCGAGGCATCGTCTGCATGCCGATGACGCAGCAGCGGCTCGACGAGTTGCGGATCCCGTTGATGGTCTCGAAGAACAACGAGAGCCACGGCACCGCATTCGCGGTCTCGATCGATATCCAGGGCCGAACGACGACCGGCACGAGCGCGTTCGACCGGGCTGCGACGGTGCGGGCGGTCGCCGATCCGGAGCTGCGGCCCGAGGACATCCGGATGCCCGGCCACGTGTTCCCGCTGATGGCGCAGGAGGGAGGCGTCCTCACGCGGGCCGGGCACACCGAGGCGACCCTCGACCTCGCCCGCCTCGCGGGCCTGTACCCGGCGGGCGTGCTCTGTGAGGTCCTGCACCCCGACGGTTCGATGGCCCGACTTCCCGAGCTCACCCGCGTCGCGGACGAGCACGGCCTGAAGATCATCTCGATCGCGGACCTGATCGAGCACCGCCGGCGTCGCGAGCACCTGGTCCAGCGGACGGCGGACGCGCGCATCCCCACCGAGCACGGGGAGTTCACCGCGTACACGTACGAAAGCCTCGTGGACGGGATGGTGCACGTGGCGCTCGTGCTCGGCGAGGTGGGGGACGGCGAGCGCATCCTCGTCCGGGTCCACTCGGAGTGCCTGACCGGAGACGTGTTCGGCTCGATGCGGTGCGACTGCGGCGGTCAGCTCCACGGCGCGATCAGCCAGGTCGGCAAGGAAGGTCGTGGCGTCGTCCTGTACATCCGCGGTCACGAGGGCCGCGCGATCGGCCTGACGCACAAGCTGCGGGCGTACCGCCTCCAGGAGCAGGGCCGCGACACGGTCGAGGCGAACGTCGAGCTCGGCTTCCAGGCCGACCCGAGGAACTACGGGATCGGGGCGCAGATCCTGGTCGACCTCGGCGTGCGATCGATGCGGCTGCTCACGAACAACCCGGCCAAGCGTGCCGGCCTCGAGGGCTATGGGCTCTCGATCCTCGAACGGGTGCCGCTCGAGACGCGACCCACGGCCCTGAACATCGGCTACCTGCGCACCAAGGCGGCCAAGCTCGGGCACCTGCTCGAGCATCTGGAGGACGAACCGGAGGCGGCGCCGTGAACGAGCGGGAGGCATCGGAGGCTCGAGGAGCCGGCGCCGATGCCGGCGGTCCCCGCGAGATCCGCGGGGACCTGCGCGCGGGCGGACGTCGGTTCGGCGTCGTGGCGGCTCGTTTCAACGAGATCGTGACGCGCAGGCTCCTGGACGGCGCGCTGACGGCGCTCCGAGCGAACGGCGTGGGCGACGACGACGTCGACCTCGCGTGGGTGCCCGGGGCCTTCGAGCTGCCGGTGGTCGCTCGGCGCATGGCGGCGTCCGGCACCTACGACGGCGTGATCTGTCTCGGCGCGGTGATCCGCGGCGAGACGGCGCACTTCGACCACGTCGCACGGGAGGCCGCGAGCGGGATCCGGAACGCGGCGGAGACGACCGGCGTGCCCGTGACGTTCGGCGTCCTCACGACGGACACGCTCGAGCAGGCGCTGGATCGCGCGGGCGGGGAGCACGGGAACAAGGGCTGGGACGCGGCGACGGCCGCGATCGAGACGGCGTCGCTGCTCGAGCAGCTGCCCAAGGAGGCGTGAGCGATGATCGTGGACAAGCCCTGGGGCAAGGTCGTGACCTACGCACTGAACCAGCCGGCCTCGGTGCGGATGATCACCGTCGAGCCCGGCCAGGAGACGAGCGTCCACTACCACCAGATGCGCGACGAGATGTGGGTCGTGCTGGACGCCGGCCTGAACGTCCAGATCGGCAACCGATCGGTGGAGGCCTCGACCGGTGAGGAGTTCATGGTGAGCGCGGAAACCACGCATCGGATCACCAACCAGGGGACCTCGCGAGGGCGCGTGCTCGAGATCGCGTACGGCTACACGACCGAGGACGACACGCTCCGTCTCCAGGACGACTACGGCCGTCCCCTCGATCCCGACTGGTGAACGTCGCGTTGAGCGGGCCCGAGGGGCCGTGCTACGCTCCGCGGGCTCGAAGCACAGGAGGGTACGTTGGCAGAGCAGGGCACCGTGAAGTGGTTCAGCAACGAGAAGGGCTTCGGCTTCATCTCGCGCGAGGGGGAGGACGACGTCTTCGTCCACTTCTCCGCGATCGAGGGCGAGGGATACAAGTCGCTCACCGAGGGCCAGACGGTCGAGTTCGATGTGGTCGACGGCCCCAAGGGTAAGCAGGCGGCCAACGTTCGGCCCGTCTGAGACCGGCTCCCCGGCCGCTGGGGAGCACCCACTCGCGTGTCCCCGGTCGATCCACGAGCCCCGAGGCGCTACGCGGGCGTGGAGCGTCGACACGGCGTCGAACCTGCCTATACTCTGCGGGTTCGATTCAGTGTTCCACCAGGCACCGGCGGACGCCCGGTGCCTTCGTCTCGATAGGAGGTGATGCGGGGTCTCGGCTGATCCGCGCATAAACGATCGGATCCGCTCGGCGCAGGTGCGCCTGGTGGGCCCGGACGGATCGCAGATCGGGATCGTTCCGACCCAGGATGCGCTCCGGCAGGCACAGGACCTCGATCTGGATCTGGTGGAGGTGGCGCCGCAGGCGAACCCCCCCGTA